>DATNQB010000044.1 GCA_036702875.1 Oculatellaceae cyanobacterium
ATTGGAGTACAAGATTAGGCAAAAACCCTGAATTACCAAAGACGGTGACAACACTTCTGAAGTCACAGAAAGGGAAATGCGCCCACTGCGAATTACATTTCACAGAATTTTCGGTGATAGAAATTGACCACATCATTCCTAAGTCGAGAGGCGGAAAGAATGAGTATAAAAACCTGCAATTACTTCACCGTCATTGCCACGATGAAAAGACTGCCAGCGATGGAAGTCTCGGTACAAAATCTGGCTGCAATAGTGCCAAACCTAAGCCCGTTAAATTGGGCAACAGAGGTATCAATGACAGTGACCTTATTACTGAGGAGCCGTGTGAGGTGAAAGTCTCAAGCACGGTTTTGGAGACGAGCGGTTCTTGTGAGAGAATCGCTTAGTTTAACACTGGTGTGATTTTAGGACTGACAAACGCGGGTGTACTTTAAAACATAGCTACTCCTTCAGAAGGATGGCAAGTTAGCACAGTTCATCCACAAGGGAGAATTATCGCTTGCGGATATCGTTCTATCTTAAATGCGTGAACAAAACTTGCGAACTTGCGCCTGTTTAACGGGAGAATAAACAGGAATAACATATACCATCAAGGTTTCGCTGGCTTGTCAATATCCCTTGATCTGCCGAAGCCTTAACGAGAGAGAACGTCAAAATCCCTACGTCTGTTAAATATTTGTATCTAGGAGAGAAAAAATTGATTGACTTAAATTTTTTGATTGCAGCATCACCAGTCGCTTCCATGACACAAGCGTGGACACCTGGGGTAGCAATTGTGATGACTTTCTTCAACATTGTTGGTTTAATCATTGCTCGCATCGGTGTTCAAAAACCAGGAGTTGGGCCAAAACTGCCTTTCCCCATCCCTTTTATTAGTGATGGCAAGTTTAGTTTGAGCCAATTTATAGCAGGGGTTAGCTTTGGTCACATTTTGGGGACTGCTGCTATTTTGGGGCTAAATAACGCTGGAATACTGTAAAAACCACTTTTTTTACAACTAATATTTTTTCCAAACGCTCGATGAGTAGCTAACCAAGCCGTTCATCGGGCATTTTCGTTTTTGAATTGTATATGCTGGTAAATAGGCTCACATCTAGCACTATAGCGGTCAGCCATCAGCTATCAGCTTTTGTACTAAAAAAAAATGCCCTAACCTACCTGGCTACGGCTATAACTGCACCCATATATTATGCCTGGGGCTATAGGAATTTTCCTCCGCGTGTGCTGAATTTATAAAAAGTTTTAATTTCAGGAAAATAGAAATGCAAACAGGTTGGCGAATTGGCTCTTTATTTAAAATACCCCTGTATATTGACCCTTCGTGGTTGTACATTTTAGGGATTTTTACTTACTTGAATGGATTACATATTCAAGCAAGTTATCCACAATGGGAACCATTAGTCGTATGGGGTGGCGGTTTGGCAATGACTTTACTGTTATTTGCCTCAGTTTTACTACATGAACTAGGTCATAGTTTGGTAGCGCGATCGCAAGGCATTAAAGTTAACTCAATTACTTTATTTCTATTTGGTGGCGTTGCCTCTATTGAGCAAGAATCTAAAACTCCAGGTCAAGCATTTCAAGTTGCGATCGCTGGCCCTGCGGTTAGTTTAGTGCTGTTTGCCTTGTTTTTTAGCTTCACTAAAATAGTGCCTACCTCTGGCTTGATCAAAGTTTTAACTTTAGATGTGGCTAGAATCAATTTGGTATTGGCACTGTTTAACTTGATTCCTGGTTTACCCCTCGATGGGGGACAAGTTTTTAAAGCAGCATTGTGGAAACTTACAGGAAATCGTTTTCAAGCCGTCTGTTGGGCTGCCCAAACGGGTAAATTATTAGGTGGGACTGCGATCGCATTAGGACTCACAGCATCTTTACTAGGCGTTTATACTGGGCTGTGGATGGCTTTAATCGGTTGGTTTGTAGTTCGTAACGCCAACAACTACAGCCGAGTGGCAACTTTACAAGAATCATTGCTGCAAATCGTAGCAGCAGATGCCATGACTCGTGATTTTCGAGTAGTGGATGCCAACATGACATTGCGCCAGTTTGCCGACGAATACATACTGGCAGAAGCTTGGACATCTGACAAACCTCAGTTATACCCCTACTATGCTGCCTCCGATGGACGTTATCGCGGCTTAGTTTGTGTGGAAGATTTACACTTTATAGAGCGCAGTCGTTGGGAAACTGAAACTGTTCAAACTATCGTCCGTCCTCTAACTGAAATAGCCACAGTAGAGGAAAAAACATCTTTAGTTGACGTAATTAACTCCATAGAAACCAAGCAAATCAAACGCCTGACAGTTCTTTCACCTGCGGGAGCAATTGCTGGTGTAATTGATAGGGGAGATATTGTGCGTGCGGTGGCATCTAAGCTAAATTTGGCAATCCCTGACGCAGAAATTAAGCAAATCAAAGCTGAAGGAAGTTATCCAGTTAATTTACAGCTACAGGCGATCGCTAAATCAACTGTACTTTAAACCTAATTTCGATGGAACGTTTACAGCTATAAACTAGCCTTCCTCTGGCGGGTTAAATACCTTTTCCTGACTTAGCGTTTCGTGGCTCATCAGCGCCTGCTTAACTAAATCCGCTCGCATCTTTGCTTCTGCGGATTTTTGCAAAAAGCGTTCTGCCATCTCAGTATCCTCCGTTTCGCCCAGATGTTTACCCATGTGGCTCAATAACATTTCGCTCTCCTCAATGCCGCGAAGTGTACTCCAAAGAGAGGTTTCAATCGCCTCCGTTACTTCTACCAGCAGAGAATTCAAGGAATAGGCATGACCTGTATGGCAACGGAAGCGGATTCTATTGCCTTCTTTTAGTTGCAAAAGCATACCGTGACACTCTGGACAGGTATAGGGAGATATTTTCCCAAGTTTCATAATGCCGCTCTCAAAAGCATTATCTTCTCGCGCCACTTTGACTTCAATATCCATTTGCTCAGACACCTGATGTCCCCCTTCTTTCTTGACGACTGGATTAATCAAATCAACCAATAAAGCCCCCATTTTTGCCACAGGCACGCAGTGATCAGTCTCTACCGTTTTCATCGCATTTATAGGCATAGAAGGGTGAAGTGCATCAAAAGGATCTTGGACAATTGCTTTTCCACCTTGCTCCTTCACCGCGTAAAGCCCAGATGCCCCATCATCAAGCAATCCAGTTAGAACCACCCCGATCACTTGATTGCCATAGACACGAGCGGCGGAGCGAAACAATACGTCAATTGAGGGACGAAAGCGATTTTCCTTCGGCCCCCTGGTTACTCGGATATGCCCTGATTCGACAAGCAGGTGGTGATCTGGGGGAGCAACATAAATCCGGCTTGCTTGGATTGCCTCCTTGTCAATTGCATGGGCTACTGGCAGTGGGCAAACCCGATCCAGAATTTGAGGCAACACACTGGGATAGGCTGGTGCAACGTGCCAAACAATGAAGATAGCACCTGGGAAATCGCAGGGGAGTTGAGAAACAAGCTTTTTTAGTGCTTCCATTCCTCCCGCCGAAGCTCCAACAACGACGATGTAAGGTTCTGTATTAATCACTGATATTCCTTAACAAAAGGCTATTACTTGGGAAAATTAATGGTTTTTAGAAATGAAAAAGCATCTAGACACTCAATCCCAGTTTTTTTGTGGATAGTAAAAATATTAGGTTGTATCATCAAGTGACTGCTAACAGCAAAAACTTAGAGCTTGCTTAGTCTGGTTCTTTTCTTCCAGTTTACAAATAAATAGCGGAAGCTTGAAAGCTCCCCAGCTAAATGAGCCGATAAATCTTGCGTTTAAAACTGTCAACTAAACTCGCTTTTATATAGTAGGTGCAAAAAATGGTCGCTAAGAGCAATTATTTTTTTGCACCTACTATTAAATTCCATTCTTGCTCTGATAAAGGCTGTACAACAATATCAATATTGAAACAGTTACTAGCTGCTACTGTAAGGGTATTTACTATAGTTTCAATCAACGCATTACTCTGCTGCAATAAAGGTATTTTAATTGGCTCAGTAACTTCAGTTTCAAATACCTTACTAAAAAGGGTAGTATCTTGTGTCAACCGCATCGAACCATGTTGCAAAACGGCATTACCACGCCGCAGTTGAGCGCTACCAATAAATTTACTACCATCTGCCAGCACTAAATCAGCACCAGTAGCAGTACCGAAACAATTGGGATTGTGAATATACCCTCGTCCAGCACTACCATAATGTAAATCTAAACCAAGTTCTTTCCAACCTTGGATTAAAAACTCACAAATTTGTTCATACACTTGCAGGCGCGTACCCTGAAGCCCTGAAGTTATTACAGCATAAGTTAAATCATCTTGGTGCAATACTGCCCGTCCACCAGTTGGACGGCGCACCAAATCAAGTTTAGTACCTTGCCAAGTTAAATTATCCCAAAATTCTGGATATTGGCGTTGATGATAGCCTAGCGAAATCGCTGCTGGATGCCAGGTATAAAAGCGCAAAGTTGGCGGATGTGTTCCCAGTCGATGCTGTTCTAGTAGCCACTCATCTATTGCCATCTGGATACTTCCAGATGCTTCTATTAGTGGAATTAAACGCCAAACATTCATTAACAATTAACAATTAGCAATTAACAATTAGCAGTGAGCTTTGATTTTATTAGGACTTAGGCATAAAACCCGTGACCAAGATGGTCACACTACATTTAAGCAACCACAAATGTAGTGTGGGCAAGATGCCCGCATCATGTTTGGCGTAAGTCCTGTTTATATCTGATGGCTGCTTACTGACGGCTAATTCTTAATTTTAATCAAGTTGCACTAAACTCAGCTTGCAAAGCATCATCATTATTATCAGCAATAGTTGCCACTACTGTAATGGCACGAGAAATTTCCCCTGGTGAAAGTTCTGCTACAGTGCGACTAGCTACTACAACAATTTGGTTGTCATAAATTGCAAAACGTGATTCAAATGTATCTAACCAATTCATTTCTAGCAGTTTCCGCATTAACTGCTGTTCATTATTCACAGGTAGCTTAAGAACAGAAGCCCAAACTGTAAAGGTATCCTCATCACTTGTACCAGTAAGCTGCACAAATACTTCAACGCTACCGTAATTAAACTTCCATAAATGACCTGCATCACCTTTGCTTACCATTGCAGTGTCATTTTGATCCAAACTGGAGATGACAGTTTGAATGATTTCTAGATGATTAACTTGAGTTCCATCTTCAATTAACTCGCTGGTAACTATATCAGCAGTTGAAAGACTTTCAGTGGAAACTGCTTCTGTGTTTGGATCTTGGGTTTTCATAGTCTTATGTTTTTTACTAAATTTGCGGTTTACCTAGACCTAATGTACCGCTTAGGCGTTGGCTTGTTTTAAAGAAAGAAAATTAGTTGAATTAATAGCTGGGTGAGGAATAGAGGTAAATACTTACTATTTACCCTATTTTATGAGAGTGCGATCGCACTCTTAGATACCTATTCTGCCCCTCAACAAGGCTTATGAGCAATCCAATACTTGCTGACAAAGTGAACTTCAGTGCTAATATCCCTAAAACCTGCTGACTCTAAACGTTCTACCAAATCATCATTGATGTAATTGTTGTAATAAGGCTCATGAAACATTGCTGGGAAGTTCTCCATAACTGACATAAAGTCAGGAGAATCACTCACCTGCATAGAATCACAAATCACAAAAACTCCTCCAGGTTTAGTTACTCTAAAGCATTCCTCAATTACGCGCTGACGCACCGCCGCAGGTAACTCATGGAACATAAAAACGCTTGTTACAGCATGGAAATAATTATCTAAGTAGGGCAACTCCTCAGCATTAGCTTGTAAAAGCTGAGGCAATTCTCCTGGGATTCCAGACAAAAGCTGATTAGCTTTCCGTAAGTATGCTGGTGATAAATCTATCCCAAATAATGATGCTTGGGGTAGAGTAGCCCGAATTGATTTGAGAGTGCGACCTGTACCGCAAGCTATATCAAGAACACGGATTTGCTGAGGTGGAACCGCATCAAAATCCTTAAGTCCTTGCTTTAAAGGACTTAAAATCCGCCGCCGCATCGCATCGGCTGCACCGTTAAATAAAATATCTACCTGCAAATCATAAAGATTTGCTGACGTATCACTTAAGTAACCATCGGTCTGATAATGGAAGTTTTGCAGATAATACTTGGGGTATCCTTCAGTATTAATTTCTGGAGAAAAATCTTGATACTTTTTCTGTTTAACGCGCTCCGAGACTTGTAGCATATCCAGCCAAACTACAGGATAGTAGCGCAAGAAATCTTCCCAAGATTGATCAAATAGCAAACTCGTAGGATAAACACCTTTCTCAGCATCTTGCCATTCGGCTGCTAGTATTTGGTTAAGCCTTTTTTGCAGTTTTATTAAAAGATTGGGATCAATAGGTTTAGTCTTCGGAGTACCAGCAGGATTAAGCAAATTTAACAACTGCGAGCTTAATGCTTTATGAGCTAAACCAAAAGAAATCTTACTTTGCTGAAAAACTTGATAAGCAAGTTGGGTGAGGGGGTCAGCAAACTGGTTATCTTCAGATTTGTGAAGAGTGTTATTTAATTGACGGCGATCCGCAACTGTCATAAGTTTTATGTTATTTATCTAAAGATATTTATATTTTCATTAAAATTTTGCACCAATAAATCTGTCAGTAGTTGGAATAAAAAAAATTGCCACCCCTAAAGGTGGCAATTGAGAGCTTATCTAGCAGTCAGCGTTCAGCTATCTGCACCGTCAGCTTTTTTATGTTCCTTGAAAGCTGTAGGCGCTTTGCGCCGTAGCGTAGCCTAAGCTAACAGCTAAATACTAATTTCTAGCAATCGTAGTAGAGAGCAAACTCGTAAGGGTGGGGACGTAGACGCATTGGGTTAACTTCATTATCGAGTTTGTACTCAATCCAGGTTTGAATGAAGTCTTCTGTAAACACACCTGACTCAGTTAAGAAAGCGTGGTCATTTTCCAAAGCTTCCAACGCACCTTCTAAAGAACCTGGAGTAGAAGGAACTTTCGCTAGTTCTTCTGGGGTGAGGTCGTAAATATCTTTATCTAAAGATTCACCAGGATCAATCTGGTTCTTAATGCCATCAAGTCCAGCACAAAGCATGGCGGCAAAAGCTAAATATGGGTTGCTGGTAGCATCTGGACAACGGAACTCTAAGCGCTTGGCTTTGGGGTTAGTACCAGATAGAGGAATGCGGATAGAGGCAGAACGATTACCTTGAGAGTAAGCGAGGTTAACAGGCGCTTCAAAACCAGGCACTAACCGCTTGTAGGAGTTAGTGGTGGGGTTTGTCAAAGCCAAAAGTGCAGGAGCGTGTTTGAGGATACCACCGATGTAATGCAATGCCATTTGGCTCAAACCTGCATATTTATCGCCTGCAAATAGCGGTTGTCCATCTTTCCAGATAGATTGGTGGGTATGCATACCAGAACCATTGTCGTTAAACAGTGGTTTTGGCATAAATGTCACGGTTTTGCCATATTTCTTAGCAACGTTCTTGATGACGTACTTATAAGTCATCAAATAATCTGCTGCCTTCACCAAAGTATCAAAGCGGAAACCTAGTTCGCATTGACCACCTGTAGCTACCTCATGGTGATGCTTTTCAATTGGTACGCCGCATTTTGCCATTGTCAGCAGCATTTCCGTCCGCATATCTTGGGAGGTATCTGTGGGGGCTACTGGGAAATACCCTTCTTTATAGCGTGGCTTATAACCCAAGTTGCCGCCTGGTTCCTCTTTACCAGAATTCCAACGACCTTCAACAGAATCTACATAGTAAAAGCCTGTATTCTGGGTTTGGTCAAAGCGAACATCATCAAAAATGAAGAACTCTGCTTCTGGCCCTAAGAAAGCTGTATCACCAATACCTGTAGAAATTAGGTAATCTACTGCTTTCTGAGCAATGGTGCGGGGGCAACGACTGTAGGGTTCGCCAGTACGCGGCTCAATAATGCTACAGATAACGCTCAGAGTAGGCTCTTGCATGAATGGGTCAATCCACGCTGTGGTGGGATCGAGTACCATTGCCATGTCGGATTCATTGATCGCTTTCCAACCCCGAATACTGGAGCCATCGAAAGGTACGCCTTCAGTGAAGGAGCTTTCGTCAATTTGATTGTGGTAAAGGGATAAGTGTTGCCAAATACCAGGCGTATCAATGAATTTTAGGTCAATTATCTGAATGTTATTTTCTTTAACATAATTCAGAAATTCTTGCGGGGTTTGGAACATGAATGACTCCTTGGTTTATAAGCTTGCTCTAATATCGCGCATCCGCAAACTAATTTAACGCTCATGATGGCTAGTAATTAGCTCTTGCTAAGACAACCCAGAACAAGTGAACGTTCTTTGACTACACAAGCGTTTGCTGTACTGGATCATCCTAGAGATATAATTAGGCATGATTTTGTATACAGCGTTACAGAATATTACGCTCCTGAGTTGGAGTCAACCTGTGGAAAGTTAAAAATTGTAGCAAAATTAACACAATTACTAGGTTTAGCATTATCAGGAGATAAAATAGTATAAATAGCTACAGTTTATGGGTTGGCGCGAATCATGGTTTTTAAATTAAATGCAGTAGATTTTGAGCAGCAAGAAGCAATTAAATATCGTCCAGGGCAGCGCGTAGAACTTAAGCAGCGTCCAGGAGTAGTGGATATCATTGTGGAATATGACCCGATGATGGTACCACCGATTGCTTTAGCTAATGATCCTAAGCCTCGCTATCCCGAAGAACTGCTGCTAGTTGTTACACCGAAAAGAAATGAGTGGTTAAAACCAGCAGGGCGTAGAAAGGTACGGACATTTTCTGGTGAGTATGCTTTAGCTAAGTAAAAAGCTAGTTTTTTATATTTGATGTTTTAATATAAAGTTACTCTCCCAATTAATACTTCCATGAGCCAACCCTGTGGGATTATTAATCAATAGAGATATGTTGATTCTTACTAGACCGATACAGATTGTTGTTGGGAGAGCGATTTTATGCGGGACGCAATTACAAACTTAATTAAGAACTACGATGTGACAGGTCGTTATCTAGACCGTGATGCCATTGATCAGCTTAAGTCTTATTTTGAAAGTGGCACTGGTAGACTTGCTGCTGCGGGCGTGATTAACGCCAATGCGGCATCAATTGTTAAGCAAGCAGGATCGCGGTTATTTGATGATCAGCCAGAACTAATTCGTCCTGGTGGTAATGCTTACACAACTCGTCGTTATGCGGCTTGTTTGCGGGATATGGATTATTACCTCCGCTATGCTAGTTACGCGCTAGTTGCAGGGGATAATCATGTGCTGGATGAGCGGGTGCTGCAAGGTCTAAGAGAAACCTATAATTCTTTGGGTGTACCGATTGGGCCAACGGTCATGGGCATTCAAATTATGAAGGGAATTGTCAAAGAACAAGTTGCTGCTGCTGGCATTCAGGATACAGGGTTTGTGGATCAGCCTTTTGATCACATGACTCGCGAGTTGAGTGAACAGGATATCTAAGTGAGATAGCAGGCATCTGTAGCAATGTCTGCTGTTTAATCAATATCTAAAAGCGATCGCACTTCTTCACAAATCTTAAGAAAAAGTGCGATCGCTTTTTTGTTGGATAATTAACTATCTAATTATTAATAAATATTAAGCTATACCTGTAGCCAGATAGGTTAAAGATTCAATACTTCTGAAACCCTTGGCAACAATTGGCGCATGATTAAAGCTATAGGCTCTATTGCGCCGTGGCGTAGCCTAAAAACCTATCCAAAAAGTCCTTTTAAGAGATTTTAACCGCAGATATAGCGCGTTAGCGCTTGCCGCAGGCTACGCAGATAAATGCAGATAATTTTCCATTTTTCGGATAGGCTCTAAGCTGATAGCTGACGGTGCAGACAGCTATATAACTTTGATGCGGTATTTAGATACAAACCCATTTTGAAGACTAGGAATAATTTCTAGTCTTTGCAGCGAGGAGTCTAGTACCAAATGCTGTACAGGAATACTATTCAAAATTTCTAACCCTTGCTTACGCCAGCACAGAATACCATCTTCCATCAAGGGATTTTTAATAACCAAAGACTCCCTAATAATAGGAATGGTAGAGTGAATATTAGCGCCAAAAACTTCCCAAACAATGGTTTTACCATCCAACAAAGCCCACCACTTACGGATGGCTGCCAAATTCCCTTCATTTTCAGGGAGGCTACTGTCACTACACCATACAGTAATTTGGGCAAGGCATTGTTTTGGTTGGGCGATCAACATCTATAAATGCTCAAAAATAGTTGAGTACAAATTTTTTATTACTTTATATATTATTAATTATTTCCACATAAATCTTAAGTATTTCTCAAGATTTGTAACGAAAATGAGATAAAAGTTGATTTAAATCCAGGATAAAAAATTTTAGTTGCTATATAAGTAGGTAAATATAAAATTTTCCTTAAGAAAATTCTAAATTGTTAAAAAATAATTAAAAAATTTTGGTTGGATGAGCGATCGCTTTAGTTATTCAAATCTCTAGTTCTTTGCCCCTGCCTCTGTTCGGACTTCGGCTCACGGCGGAAGCCTGCACCCCTGCTGTCTATTAGTCTCAATCTGATACAGCTAGCTGGGCTGGGCTAGTTTGGTCAAAGTAAGCCCAGCCGATTTGTACTAGCCTTTTGACAAACTATCTATACTCAAAGGAACCATATCCCCATGAGTTGTTAGTCCTAATAACATTGGCTCCGACGCTTGAATAAATTTACCAGTGAGTACACAACGTTGTTCCTGCTCTGCTTTTGCAGGAATACTGGCTCTGATATCGCTCTTGCAAAGTTTTGAGCGATAATCACCAGATTTTTGCTGGATGTAATCCCAGAGGATGTCTCGAATTAAAGCTTGATAGCCTTGATTGCCGGAAATAGCTTTAAGTTTTTCTTTAAGTTCTCTCTCCAGGCGGATGCTGGTGACTTCCATTTCAGTAGTTGAAGTCCGATTGAGAGTATACATGATTTTTTTCCTTAAAGTAGTGGACAGACTCGTAATACAAGTGTAGTATTTAAAAGTCAGCTTTAAATTAATCTTCTTAAAAAGCCTTCCTGTGAATACAAGAACTCACTCCACCCTAAATTTTGCCCCCAATCGGTGCCACCGTTGGGAAGCCGCAAGTATAGGTGTGGAGTTTTTGTTTATAGGTGAGGATAACCTGGAAGAGCAGGCTAAACAAAATAGCAATTATTCAGATGGCAGTAGGAATTTCCTAGTAGGAGATCCACAAATAAATAGCGAAGCGGGAGGTATAGATTGAAAAAATCTATACCGATATAAGAAAAGAAGATACGTCTAGGCGTTTTTCAACCCCCGCTTCTCAAGGAAAGAGGCGGGGATTTTTCTTTAGGAAATAGAGCAAGCCTGGTACAAGCTAACCGCGTACATAGAAGGAGCGATGCAGATGACTTGCACAACTCAAGTGTTAGGGAAGTCGGTGGTGGTATTCAGTAAGAATTATCTGCCAGTGAGCCGAGTGAATATCAAGCGAGCGATTATTCTGCTCGTTACCGGAAAAGCCGAACCCTTAGATTTTTTCAGTGGTATCGGTATAGCGGTGCGATCGCCTAACCACGTTGTGTATGTCCCTGGGCAGATTCGCCTGACGTTTGCAAGCAATGAGCGAGTTTGGAAAGTTCCGCCTGTAAATCGCCGAGAGGTGTTACGACGCGATCGCCACTCCTGTCAATACTGCGGTAGTACAAAACACTTAACACTCGATCATATTATTCCGAGATCAAAAGGCGGAAAACACACTTGGGACAACGTAGTTACAGCTTGCTCAAGTTGTAATGGTCGCAAAGGCGATCGCACTTTGATACAGACAGGAATGACGCTACGCACTCACCCGAAAGCACCTGTTCACCCAACAGTGGCATTTGCCGAACAGTTCTGGAAAGAGCAGCAAGAAAAAATGGAGTAGGGGGAAAAACCCGATATGTTAAAACTCACTTATACCGAAAATAGCTTTTACTTAGAACGTCTGGCTCAACCATTAGAAGATTGGGTGACACAGCGAGTAATTTTAGCGCTGCGAGTTGGGCAAAGCTTCTGTGTTGAACCTAGTACGGCGGCTTTCTTGCTTCCTGCTGATTTGCCTTTAACTGCTTTGGAGACACTGGTGCAACGGGAAGGTGGCGATGCGATCGCTCTTTCTGTCTGTGATGCTGAATATGTTGAAGTCAGCTTGGAAGGTTCTTGGCTATCAGCACCAGAGGATACAGAGGGTGTGTTTGTGGCTGCAATGAGCGATCGTCTTGAGTTCTTCTTGTTTAAGTTGTGGCAAGATGCTCAAATTTGTGAATCTGCGATCACGGAATAACCGCCTTTAACTTAGTACAAAACAATTGGTGGATGGTTTGCTAGTCCTCTACCAATTGCACTTTGACTTCGGATTTCTTCTTAAACTGGTATAAAAACTTAATATTTTCTTGACTATTCCTGAGCTTGTAAAATTAGCAGCAAGTGAATTACCAATCTGAAGCTGAGATCTGGCTTTTATAGCAAAAACTTGTAAAAGCACACTCAAAACCCTTACAGTTAAAGTTGCATTGTGGTTTGGAGTTGACTGACAAAAGCTGTGCGGAAAATTGTCATTGCTGGAAACTGGAAAATGTATAAAACTCAGGCAGAAGCTACGGAGTTTTTGCAAGGATTCATGCCTGAGTTAGAAAAAACTCCCGAAGATCGGGAGGTGGTGATTTGCCCTCCATTTACAGCTTTAGATGCAATATCTAGAAGTCTGCACGGTAGCCTCGTGCAATTAGGGGCGCAAAATGTCCATTGGGAAGATAATGGTGCTTTCACTGGTGAAGTAGCTGGTTCAATGTTGTCAGAAATTGGGGTGCGTTATGTGATTGTAGGTCACAGTGAACGCCGTCAATATTTTGGCGAAACTGATGAATCTGTTAACAAAAGGCTGTTGTCGGCTCAACGTCATGGTTTAATTCCCATACTCTGTGTGGGTGAAACCAAGCAACAACGAGATGCTGGTGAAACTGAATCAATTATTACTAACCAGCTAGAAAAAGACCTGGTGAATGTGGATCAACAACGGCTAGTAATTGCCTACGAACCTATCTGGGCAATTGGGACAGGAGACACCTGTGAGTCTTCGGAAGCTAACCGTGTAATTGGCGTGATTCGTAGTCAATTAAATAATGCTAACGTAACGATTCAATACGGTGGTTCTGTCAAGCCAGATAATATTGATGAAATTATGGCTCAACCAGAAATTGATGGTGCGCTAGTTGGGGGAGCAAGTTTGCAACCTGCAAGTTTTGCTCGCATTGTTAATTATCAATAGATTTGATTTATTAGTTGTTAGTTTTCTTTGGGCTAACAACTAATATTTTTTTAGATTAATGGAAAATTCTGCGAATTTATCTGTAGTGCCTTTGATTGTGCGAGAACGTTCTTTTGTCTGGGGCGATCGCACTTATTTAATGGGCGTTCTCAATGTAACCCCTGATAGCTTTAGCGACGGTGGTCAGTTTAATACTGTAGCAGCAGCAGTAGCACAAGCTAATTATTTAGTAGCATCCGGTGCTGATATTATTGATATTGGTGGTCAATCAACTAAACCAGGCGCAAAAGAAGTTTCTATTGTAGAAGAACTAAATCGGGTTTTACCAGTCGTGCAGGCGATTAGACCTGGTTTAACAGTACCAATTTCTATTGATACCACCCGCTCAGTTGTAGCCAATGCCGCAGTTAAAGCGGGCGCTGATATTGTTAATGATATTTCGGCTGGAACGTTTGACCCAGATATGTTATCTGTAGTTGCTTCCTTGGGTGTGCCTATTGTGTTGATGCACATTCGGGGAACACCGGAAATTATGCAAAAATTCACTGAATATAGCGATTTAATTGGGGAAATTTACGAGTTTTTTGAAAATAGAATTGCTGTAGCGATCGCAGCAGGTATTGAAAAGTCAAAAATTATTATTGATCCTGGTATTGGTTTTGCTAAAAATTATCAGCAAAATATCGAATTGCTGATAAATATATCTAAATTTCGTTCACTGGGATGTCCGGTATTAATTGGAGTATCCCGTAAAAGTTTTATTGGTCATATATTAAATCAGCCTGAGCCTAAACAGCGAGTGTGGGGTACTGCGGCTGCTTGTTGCGGTGCTATAGCCAATTCTGCCGACATTTTGCGAGTTCACGACCTCCCAGAAATGCGGGATGTTTCCCGTGTTGCAGATGCTATTTTTAGAAATAAGTAACTAACATTCAGAGCGGTCATTGATAATTGATAATTGATAATTGTTAATTGTTCAAGGTGTTGGAGTATTACCTGAAGTATTGGGAGTCGTATTAGAAGACTCGGAAATCATCCCTGAGATGCTTTCAGTCAAAGCTTTTGGATCCATAAATACAATTTTGGCATTGGGGCTGGAACTTAATTTTTGATTAGCATCGACATATCTTTGAGCAATTAAAAACTGTAAAACTTCTCGGCTTAAATTCTGCGATTTTAAAGCATCGCTTAAAAGTTCCACCGACTTTACCGTTCCCTCAGCTTCTAAAATAGCGGCTCTCTTTTTACTCTCTGCTGCCCTTTCTAACTCCAAAGCTTCCAACACTGCCTTTGCAGGTGTGATTTCTCGCACCTCTACCCTGTTTACCTTCACTCCCCAGGCGGTAGTCGCATCATCTAGCTGCTGTAACAATTCCTGATTAATTGATTGGCGAGAAGAATAGGTTTGTTCAAGTTCCAGTTGACCGATAGCAGAACGTAAAGTAGTTAAAACTAAATTTTCAATTGCTACTTCAATATCTTCTACCGAGTAAAAAGCTTTCTCTAAATCAAGAATTTTCCAGTAAATCACTGCGTCAGCCCTAAGAGAAACATTATCTTTAGTAATTGCTTGCTGTGGTTCAATCTCCAATACCTTCTCTCGATTCGTCTCCTCTACCACAATTGAATCTATAAAGGGAACGATAAAATTAAGACCAGGCTGTAGCCTACGCCGATACTGACCCAGACGTTCTACTAAGGCAACATTTCCTTCACTGATAATTTTTGCAGAACCCACTGTATAGCCGATTACCATTAAAATTATCGGAGCAAGCAAATAAAGTATAGAAGACATAGTTTTTTCCGGCTGTTAGCAGCGAGTTGAGGAGGATTTAGGGGTAATCTACTTGTTCTTTAACAGAGACATCCCAAGTAGCGGTGTTTTCACAGGCGATTGTGTGTGTAAAGTCTTAAAATTAAGTTGTAATTATCAAATTCGTCTCAATTACCAAAGTAGTTTTATGCCTCCTCGTTGGCCTCGTCAACCAGACCGCCGTGATCCAGACTATCGTCGTTTAGATGACAGGATGAATTTTGCTGTTCATGTAGGGATTTTTGCGGCTTGCAATTCTGGTTTGTGGTTCTTCCACAACTTGCAGCATACCACTTGGGATTGGATAACTTGGGTGACGGGTGGCTGGGCATCGGTGTTAGCTGCCCATGCTTTGTATATTTTTGCGATCGCAGACTATTCTGAACCTTCGCCAGAATCTTTAGCCACACCTGCTGTAGGATTTCAGCCTAAACCTCAGAATAAACCTAAAACCAAGTCTAAAAAAACTACCAAACGATAGACCGCTAACTCAAGCTTTGCGCTGATTGAATCTCGCGTCCCCATAGATTGCAATTGGATTAACAAGATACCTTACTGTGATAGAGATAAAATCCTATGGCTACCGCAAATACTACTGAAGCAATAGAAGGACTCGCCGCCGAAATTGGTGAAAACATTTTTATTGATGTTGCTAAATGGCATCTTTATTTAAGAGATGCCCATTTACACACCCAATTAGCACAACAGTTATATCCTATAGTTAGCGGCGGTAGGATAGAGGAAGACCAAGTGCTGCAAATCCTCAAAAACATTCCTGTTAAATTGGGTGGCGGTAAAATAGAAGTACCACTATCAGATTTGCTGCCGATGCAATGCCAAGTCAATTTGATGGATTTGTTGGAAGAATATCAGCGTAATCTTTAATTTTTGCTTCAAAGCATAATTTATAGAAATGAAGCAAGATTGATTTTTGTTTAGTCTGCGAAAGAGCTAAAAATTTTAGCTCTTTTTTATAAATTATCCCAACTTCGACAAGATAGTTTTACTCCAGCAATTCCCAGCATCTGCAATACTAATTATTAAATATTTCAGACAGTGTGCATAAAGATAGTAAATTATATTTCCCTCTATCTATTAAAGCTATTTTAAAAAAACTTTTATAAGTTTTGAAATTAGATTGTGGAAGCTTTCGGATTTTTTAAGATGTTTATATTTTTCTACAATAAATATTTTAATAAATTACTTTTGTATGGTTGTTTATTTAACTACGCGATAAAGTGGATAAAGAGAGTGCTAATCACAGAAAAATATGAAACCTGCTTTCAAGACTTTACTATTTACTCTCACTAGCGCATTACCCCTAAGCTTAGTTATCCTGCCAACTTATACGCCAGTAGTACGCGGACAAACCAATGTCATAGCCCAAACAACAGTTATATCTAACCCAACTCAGCCAACAATACAGGAAAAGCGATCGCCCCAACAAGTACCCACGATTGTCATTCCAGATCAACCAGTTTCTAACCAGTCTACAACTACCACTAATACACCAAAACCTACTACAACCCCCAATAATTCTAATTCATCAGAGGATAAAAAATCCTCACCGAATCAGGAACCTACTGATACTCCGAAAACAAGTAATACTGAAAACAAAGAACCTGCACCTAGTCCAGAAGAAATTGCCAAACGGCAAAAGTTAATTCAAGCAGACCAACTTTACATGGGGGGGCAATATTCTGCCGCAGAAAAAATTTACCGAGAAGTTAAAACCCCCTTCTCAAAGGTGCAAGCAACTACTGAACGAAAAGAAGTAATTAGTGACCTTGACAAATTGCCAGTAGCGGGTCAGGTTTACTGGCGTATTTCTACAGCAGGGTTAGAACAAGGACTGGAAACTAAAATATTTGTACCACTCACAAATTTAGTAGAGAAATACCCAGAGTTTATTCCTGGTCAATTGCGGTACGCCCAAGTATTAAAAAATTACAATCGGAATGCAGAAGCGTTACAAGTATTAGAAAAAGCAACAACTTTATATCCTAACCAACCGGATTTACTAAAAGCGAAAATTGCTTTGTTAGGAGAATCAAAACAGTGGTTAGAAGCTTCATTAGCAGCACGTCAATTTGCTTTACTTAACCCCAATAATTCCCAATCTGATGAATTTAATACAATAGCAGATAAAAATCTAGAACGCTATCAATCGCATCTACGGGCAGAATTAAGAGGAAATACGATTGTTAACGCGATTACTGGTGTGTTAGGTTATGCCGTCACTGGTAGTTTACTCGGCCCTGTTACAGCAGTACAATCTACAGCAATGCTGCTGAGGGGAGAATCAGCCGTAGGGGAAGGTGTATCTAAGCAGGCTAAACGAGTTTTACCCCTGGTAGAAGATCAAGAAGTATTGGATTATGTTAGAGAAATAGGTAATAAATTAGCTACTGTAGCAGGTCGCAAAGACTTTGAATATGAGTTTTATGTAGTCATGGATGACGAACTCAATGCCTTTGCTCTACCTGGTGGTAAGGTGTTTGTGAATGCTGGTGCAATTCTTCGCAGTAATTCCGAAGCAGAGTTAGCTGGTTTAATGGCGCATGAGTTATCCCATGCTGTTTTATCTCATGGATTCCAGTTAGCAACTCAGGGAAATTTAACTGCTAACATTACCCAATTTATCCCTTATGGTGGCACTCTCGGTAATTTAATCGTTCTTGACTACAGCAGAGATATGGAACGTCAGGCTGATTTTTTGGGTACACGGCTTTTGACTTCTACCGGATATGCTGCTGATGGTTTGCACAATTTGATGGTAACTCTAAATAAGCAAGACCGCGATCGCCCTTTGTTTAGTTGGTTATCATCTCACCCAGTTACTAACGAAAGAATTAGCTATTTAGAAGATTTGATTGTGACTAACGGTTACAACCGCTTTGCTTATGAGGGGGTAACACGACACACCAAAATTCAAGAAAAAGTAAAACAAATACTACAGAAAGCTAAAGACAAAAAGGAAAGTAGGCGCGATCGCGATCGTCGTCAGCAATTAGAATTACAATTCTAGCTCAAATTTTGTTGAGTCTTGCTATCTTCTCTCCTCTGTCCTCTCTCCTCACTTTTATGCAACGAATTCTAGAACCAGAAGTAATGGATAGCTGGGAAGAAGCTATTGAGTATGACTCAATGGACTTCACAGAAGTTAACGCCGCTTTTGCTGAAAAAGCAATTACTTTAGCACCAGCAACAGCTAAAGTTTTAGATGCTGGTACTGGTACAGCGCGTATACCAATAATAATTTGTCAGCAGCGCCCACAGTGGGAAATTATTGGTATTGACTTAGCGCAATCAATGCTGGAAGTTGGATTAAAAAATGTTACCCAAGCTAATTTACAACAGCAAATTTCCCTGGAATTAGTTGATGTTAAACAAATGCCTTATTCAAATGGGCAGTTTGATCTAGTAATTTCCAATAGTATTGTCCACCATTTACCAGATCCTTTACCCTTCTTTGGGGAAATAAAGCGTGTATTAAAACCCAACGGTGCTATCCTAATTCGCGATTTGATTAGACCAGCTAATGAGAAAATTATCAATGATTTAGTAGAAGGTATTGGTTCTGATTATAATGAACATCAAAAGAAGCTATTTAGTGATTCTTTACACGCAGCATTTACCTTAGATGAGGTTCAGTACCTTTTAGAGCAAGCTGGTTTAGATCAGGTTAAAATTTATCAATCTTCTGATCGACATTGGACAGCAGAACGAGCTTTAATGTAGTTGAAATCGTCATTATTTTTAGTAAGTAGGTGGGCATAAATAAACGTATAATGATTTTCCCAATCACCAGTCCCCAGTCTCCAGTCCCCAGTCATCGCAGGTAACGTTTAATTTCTATTGTTATTTAGGCTAATAGACTTATCCCAAAAAGAATGTATAGATGTTGGATGCCACGCCTCTACATGGGTTTTAGGTAATGCACCTTTAATTTCTAGAGATGTCTAATAGTATTTTTATACTACAAAATGTTATTTTTAAAATCTACCAGTGCCTTTTGCAGTAATGGTTGCTGCAACATTTGCTCTAGTTTCCAAGTCATCGAATATAACTCTATGATGCTAACGTTCACTGCTTCACATCTGGATCGAGGTAGATGTTAAACTCTGTCAACCGTATTTTCACAGCCTTTGCAGAAAAGTTAATTTCATTTAGCCGGAAATCTGGTCGTCAGGCGTGGTTTGTATTCTTAGTTGCCTTTAGCCTGATAATTACCCTGATGACTCCAATGGCATCTTATTCTCAGGCTTCCCAGGCAATGTTTAACGACATTGAAGGCAACTGGGCGCAATCGTGTATCGAACAACTGGCACAACGCAAGATTATCAGTGGTTATCAGGATGGCAGTTTCAAGCCAAATGATCCAGTGACAAGAGTTGAGTGGGCGGTGATGATTAGCAAGGCTTTCCCCAAAGCGCCTAGAGTGCGTAGTGCTGGTAAATTTGTTGATATTGCAAATAACTATTGGGCAGCGCCTGCAATTAGTTATGCCTATACGACAGGTTTTATGTCTAGTGTTAAAAATCAAGTGTTTAATCCTAGCCAAAAGATGTCGCGTGTGCAGGTGTTAACCTCTGTGGCTAATGGCTTAAAATATTCGCCTAAAAATCCTGTTGCTAATACTTTGAATCAGGCGTTTACTGATGCTTCAGAGATTCCTGAAAGTGCTAAAAGTGCGATTGCGGCTGCTACAGAAAAACAATTAGTCGTTAATTACCCTGATGCGAGAAAACTCAAACCCGATCAGTTGGTGACTAGAGGGGAAATTGCCGCGTTTTTATGTCAAGCTACTGGTACAACCGGATTAGTGTCTTCTCAGTATATTGCTACGAGAACGCCGAGAGTAGCCCAGGCTAGTGTAGCGCCATCTTCTGAGATTAGAGGTGTTTGGCTAACAAATATAGATAGTGATGTGTTATTTGATCGCGATCGCCTTTCTAGAGCGATTCAACGCCTACACGATCTTAACTTTAATACCGTTTATCCAGTAGTCTGGAATTGCGGCTATACACTCTATCCTAGCCGTGTAGCTAACAATATCATTGGGCGATCGCTTCATCCAGAACCAGGACTAAGACGGCGAGATATCCTGCAAGAAATGGTTCAAAAGGGACATCGAGAAGGTATGGCGGTGATACCTTGGTTTGAGTTTGGGTTTATGGCACCAGCCGACTCTGGTAAACTCCAATGCGATCCCACATCAGAATTAGCCCAGCGTCATCCTCAGTGGATTAGCAGCCGTCGTGATGGTACAACTATTTGGAAAGAAGGCCCTCACGATCGTCTATGGCTTAATCCCTTACATCCAGGGGTACAAAACTTTATCAAAGATTTAGTTGTCGAAATGGTCAGAAACTATGATATAGATGGCATCCAATTCGACGATCATATGGGATTGCCCTCTGACTTTGGCTACGACCCATTTACAGTTTCACTTTATCAGAGTGAACATAACGGTCAATCTCCTCCTAATAATCCTCAAGATGCTGAATGGTTACGTTGGCGGGCTGATAAAATAACTGGATTCATGGCACAGTTATTCCGCGCCATCAAAGACGAAAAAGAAAAAGTCGTCGTTTCTCTATCACCCAATCCTCAAGAGTTCTCCTACAATTCTTATCTGCAAGATTGGGAAAGTTGGGAACGGCAAGGGATTGTTGAAGAACTGGTAATACAGTTATATCGCAACGATATCAATCGGTTAATTGACGATTTAGAACGTCCAGAAGTCAAAGCCGCACGTAGTCATATTCCAGTTGCGATCGGAATTTTGACAGGAACTCTACCCCGTTCTATTTCAATCCCACAAATTCAGGAACAAGTAGAAGTTGTTCGCGAACGTGGCTTTGCTGGTGTTTCATTCTTCTTCTATGAAACTTTGTGGAATATCGCAAATGAAACTCCAACTCAACGACAAGCAGCTTTTAAACAAATGTTTCCCAATTTAGCACAACGACCTAATTTAGTTAAGGGTTGGAGACCAAATACTGAGGCGATATAGTAGTCAGCACTCAGGTAGGGGCGAACAATTGTCTGCGATCCGCGCAGGATCGCATGGACTCCCCTACTTTTTGATCGCGCCTTTGTTACTCAGGGTTTCAAGGTGAAGTACCGACATCTTTCAAGCTACAAAATGCGAGGAGCCCAAACAATAGAAGTGGCAATACCACTCGATACCCAGCTTTGGCTCTATAAATTAATCTGAGATTGAGTCCATATTATTTATGAATAAAGCCGCTTCACCTTTAGGTATTCAAACTTACTACCAAGGTAAAATCACAATTGATTTGGAACCTTGCATATATCAGGAATTACAGAAGCAATCTCTCAGCACTTCTGAATTCATCCACAGGTTGATTCACTTCATCGCTAAGATAGAAAACAATAAAGAGAAATACAACATCAATCCTTACACTGAGAAATTCCATCGAGGAATTCACATCTTAGGTAGGCATGATTCTGAATTAGGAGTTTTTCCTACTTCCCATCTGGCATTGAAATGTTCAGAAGGTCGCCCTTGTGCAGAAAATCCCAGAAAACAGTTTTTTAGGAGCATACAATTAGCCTGGGAATTTCAAAACCTGTTAAACGAGCAACAGAAAGCTCTGCTCCAGATTTGTCCCACTTACTTGCACTTCCAAACCTGCGTTAGGAGTGCCTTTTTTAAACGGGTACTCTTTATGCCAAGAATTGAGGGTACTCCACTAGGAAAAACAGAAACAGGATTTAGTCCTGAATTCTGTGAGATATTCAACATTCCTGATTTTCAGGAAATCAAGAGCAAATTTCGGTTCTCCCTACATCGTTTTGTAGATCCTGAAAAAAAGCGTCAAATACTTAAAATTCAGACTACATATTTATTTCAACGTTTGTATCAACTAGGAATTAAAATTTTTAGCTTAAATCAAAAAAATATTTTAACCACATTAAATATTAGTGATAACCAAGCTCAATACGTCATTATCGATCCGATCGCCGATTATTTTTTACCAATTTCTCCTGCCTATAATCTCTTGACAGCCCAATTGTGCAAATTTAAATAACTTTACTATGGAGAGTATGTTCAAACTCATTTACAAAACATAGAAAAGAGACGCTTTGATGAAAGCGCCTCTAGTTAATGAAAAAAATACTATGAGGGCTTGAAAACAGACAAAAAGCGGATAATAAACGCTGTAAAAGTCCCAATTAACAAAAACAAAATTCCGTCAGATGGTCGAGTGAAAGTCTCCGAGGCGACTAAATATCCTACTGTTGCCAAGCCAGCTACAGGTATCAATCTCAAAAAATCCCTAGAGAGGCGGTTGGGTGGAGTTCCTTTTCGCCAACTTTTCCATAAAGAGATTGCATCTGCTACAACAAACGAACCAATGGCTGCAAAAACTATCAAGCCTACCCAGTACTGCATGATTGTTTGATGATTAGGACTTACGCAAGTTTAAAGCATTAAATCAGTAGCTAGAGCGAAATAAACTTAACAATGAAATCTGGTAATTGTTAATTGTTCTTACGCTGTCCAGACGTACACAGACGGAAATACACAGACTGAAATAATTCTTTAATTGGAAAGACGATATAAGTAAGGGGATTAATCGTGACAATAATATTTCGGAAGTCGCGCTTCGCAAGAGCTACAATTGCCCAAGACAACCATCGAGCATCCATCACACCATAGGGATTTAGCTGACTCTTGAAGGGGCCTAATATCAACTTGCGGATAACGCAGGGAGCATCTAATCGACGTAGGGTAATCAAGTCTCCTAGCGTTCTTTTAGACAACTCATACAAGGGGCTGAATGCCGGACTAACTTCGGCTTCCGAGGTGTTGATCCAAAGTTCTTTGATGGCTTTATGGCTTGATTCTGTAACAGTTTCTAGAAATAATTCAGCTAATTTCAATGCTGAAAAAGTGTTGACCTCGTAAGATTTTTGGATCGCTTCAGGAGAGCGATCGCTGTACACATTTACACCGTGATTGATAATCAAAATATCAACATTTTTCAAGCGAGTTGTTAACTCGGTTTCCGCCCCTAAATGCCAGTGCAAAATTTCAATTCCTGGCTTAAACTCCGCATCGCTGTTAGTAGTTAACGCCACTACCTTAGCTCCTTGGAGGCACAATTCTTCAATCAACGCCTGTCCGAACGTACCAGAGGCTCCGGTAATCGCTACTACTTTGCCTTTTAGGGATAGACTTGTTCCCAATAGCTTATCTACCAGGGTAAAGTGACCACAAAAGTAAGCATTACCCTGATCAAAATGATGTCGCCAGTGATAAGTACGATTCACCGTCCATTGGGAGGGAATTTCTACTAAATCGCCTGGTTTATGGGTGAGATCGGTCTGAAGCAGAAGTCCTTGAGAACGAGCGATCGCAGGGATTAAAAATCCTAGAGAATAGAGACAACCAAGCCACATTCCATAGTTTTGTGACAGCCCAGCAACTACAGCCGTTGCTCCAACCATCATCAGGGATTCGGGTACATCGTTGTTCCACTGTGCTTTCTGATAAGCTTCTAAGCTTACTATGGTCAAATCACGACGATAGGCTTTGTGATGCAGGGTATGGGAACTCTGTAACGGTTTCCAGTAATGTCCTGCGATGTGATATACATCTCGCACCAGTTCCGCAAATATGACGGAAGCCAATCCCAGTAGTAGTTGGATAAATATTTGATTTTGTAGCAGGTTGAAGTCCATCTGGTTAAGTCGCGTTTATAAAAATTTATTCGGAATTGTAACGTGATGTAAAGCTTTGATAAAAACTTAATCCAATTTTAAGTGAAAAAATCAATGATATATAGCGGTTCCTCTGTCAGGAGTTAGCTAGTTTAATTTAATACTGCGATCGCACTCTTGCGGGTGGGTAGCTTCCTACCTGCAACCATCCATGATGGTAATATTGCCTCGCAAGTCTCAGCACCTATCCTTGGAGAGTATAGGAAATACAGTGGGAAGCTCTACCATTCAGCTTAATCACAATGCCAGTGGAAATCGCGATCGCCGTCTTAAGGCAACTATAGTAGTTTTACTGGTCTGGGGTATCGTGAGTTTGCTCCACTTGCGATCTGAGACACAGTGGCTAATGGTGGTATTAACAGCAGTCCTAACAATTCAAGCAATTAGGATGCTGATTGCAAAACCGCTTACTGGCTCGATTAATGGTGATACCGATTTGCTTACCCTCTCGATTTTGGTTCCAGCAAAAAATGAAAGTGCAGTCTTACCTAATTTAGTTCATAGCCTATTCCGCCTAGACTATCCAAACACTCACTTAGATATCTGGATCGTAGATGACGGTAGTACAGATGCAACCCCCCAAATATTGCAAGAATTACAAGCTCAATTTCCAAGGTTGCAGGTTCATCGACGGGAATCAAAAGGTGGTAAATCAGGGGCGCTTAATGCAGTGTTTCCCTTGACCCAAGGAGAGATTATTTTAGTCTGCGATGCCGATGCTCAACTTCCTGCTAATTTCCTGCGGCAAACAGTCCCTTTGTTTCAGAATAAAGCTATTGGTGCGGTGCAAGTGCGAAAAGCTATAGCCAATGCTGATACCAATTTCTTAACTCGTTGCCAACAAATGGAAATGAGTTGTGATGCTTTTCTACAAACCCATAGAATTGCTGCGGGCGGAATGTCTGAACTACGAGGCAATGGTATGTTAGTTCGTCGGGAACTGCTAGAAAAGTGCAACGGTTGGAATGAGGATACTGTCACCGATGATTTAGATCTTTGCTTCAAGCTTTATCTAGTAGGCACAGAAATTGAGTTTTTAACAGTTCTATCTATTCAAGAAGAAGGGGTGACAACCTGGAAAAATCTCTGGCATCAACGCTGCCGTTGGGCTGAAGGTGGATATCAGCGTTACTTAGATTACTTTCCCGAAATATTGACGTTAGGTTGGGCTAAAGAAATAGATTTATTATTATTTTTTCTGTTGCAATTTCTACTGCCAATTGGACTTATTCCTGACTTACTCTGGACAATTTTTTACAGCCATCGTCCAGTGTTGTTGCCACTGCAAACGCTACTGAGTATCATTTTAACTGTTGCTTTCATCGGTGGGCTTTATCAATTTCAAAATTTACGAAGCGGGTCTTTACTAGGGGCAACAATTCAAGGTTCTCTCTACATGGTACATTGGATTCCCGTGATGATTGTGACCACTTTAAGTATGTGTGTGAAACCACAGAAGTTGGAGTGGATTAAAACCGAACATAGTGGTATAACGGCTTAAGGAGAAAGAAACATAATGTTGGATTTACCGAATAGTCAGAGCATTGGAGTAACTGATAGGATAACCTCTTAGTTGAGCAGAGGTGCTTAAATGTCTAAAATAGAAGGCTTTAGAGTAAGAAATTACAGAGTCCTTCGTGATCTCACCTTGGGAAAGCTTTGGAACACGCAGAATGCCAAGCCATTAACGCCAATGACAGCAGTCATCGGTAAGAATGGTGTAGGAAAAAGTACAATTTTCGACACTTTTGGCTTTCTTGCAGACTGCTTGAAAAAGGGAGTGGAGGAAGCTTGCGATTCTCGCGGTCGTGGAGGCTTTGAGAGAATTCGTTCACAAGGACAAGAGGGAAGTATTGAGTTTGAGATCTATTATAAAGAGGATCGTAACGCCCGACCCATTACGTATGAGTTAGCAATAGATATTGACTCGTCGGGAAGACCTTATGTAAAAAGGGAGAGACTCAGACAACGAAGAAAAGGACAAAGTAGGGGACAACCCTTTTCTTTTCTTATTCTTAATCAAGGTAAAGGTGTTGCATGGAAGGGCGAAGAAGAAGGCAAGCAAGTTGAGGAAGAAAAAGGTGCATTTGATTTGTTAAAATTCATAGAAAAAATCCAGAAAGGTGATGCAGAAGAGGATAGTAAAGAAACCGAAGTAGTCGAACTTGACGATCAGCGAAAACTAGGAATTGCAACTTTGGGATCGCTCAAACAACACCCAAGAATTTCAGTGTTTCGTAGATTTATTGAAGGATGGTATTTAAGCTATTTCACGCCAGACGCGGCAAGAATTTTGCCTCTTGCTGGGCCACAAAAGCATCTGAATATTCATGGAGATAATTTGGGAAATGTCGTTCAGTTTATGGAGAGAGAGTATCCCAAGAAGTTTCAATCCATCCTTAAAAAAATCTCTGGCAAGATTCCAGGTGTAAACAAGATTAGCACCGAGAAAACTCCGGACGGAAGACTCCTTCTTCGCTTCAACGACAAAGGGTTTCAAGATCCGTTCTATGCTCAACAAATGTCAGAGGGAACACTAAAGGTATTTGCCTATCTCCTCCTCTTAGAAGATCCATCACCACCACCATTTTTGTGCATCGAAGAGCCAGAAAACGGACTTTACCATAAACTTTTAGAAACCCTGGCGCAAGAATTTCGAGAACACGCTACAGGTCACAAGGGTGGATCGCAAGTATTTGTGACAACACATCAACCCTACTTTGTAGATGCCCTTGAACCTGACGAGGTTTGGGTACTTGAAAAAGGCGAGGATGGATTTTCTAAAATCAGGCAAGCTAGTGAAGATCCTCTCATCAATAATCTTGTTTCTGAAGGCTTGCCCCTCGGCGGACTTTGGTACAGCGACTACTTGGATAAAACGTGAATATATGCACTTTGAGATCTTAGTTGATGATATTTCTGGCGAAACTGCTCTTAACATTCTTCTCCCAAAAATTATCAACACCGAACAACACACATTTAAGATCCATTCTTACAAAGGAATAGGACATATTCCTAAAAATTTAAAATCTAGTTCTGATGCAAACAAACGAATTCTGCTTGACCAGTTGCCGCGACTTATTCAAGGCTACGGTAAAACATTATCTTATTCTCCTGCTGTCCTCATTGTCATTTGCGATCTTGATGACCGATGCATGAGTGCTTTTCGCAAAGAACTACTTGAACTCGTAAATTCTTGTAATCCTAAGCCAAAGACACAATTTTGCATCGCTATTGAGGAAGGAGAAGCATGGTTTTTAGGTGATTGGGCAGCAGTGAAGGCAGCTTATCCGAGTGCAAAACAAGCATTGCTAAATTCATACACCAATGATGATATCTGTGGTACATGGGAAAAATTAGCCGACGTAGTATATTCTGGTGGTTGCAAAAAGTTGTCTAAACTTGGTTGGCAGGGAATTGGTAAAGAGAAGGCAAATTGGGCGGAAAAGATCTCTCCCTTGATGGACATTGACAATAATCAATCACCAAGCTTCTGCTATTTCCGAGATAAGCTTCGACATTTAAGTGGACAGTAGAGCAAGCAACGGCAACAAAGAATCATGTTGAATTTGCTAATTCCAAAGAAGTTAATTTTTCAAAATAGTCAAATTGTTACTATAGCCCCATTTTTATCTTTCATTGATTTTTATTGATCTAATAAAAAGGCTATGAATTCCTTAGTACAGAAATTCTGAATACCTTTGAATGCTTGACATATTCAGAGCGTTTGAAGTTGGGATTAGAGATTCTGAAGCGGATAGTTGATTTAGACTTTCTACCTTGCTTTAATGAGGATTTAGTCGATAATTTAGTTTCAATTAAAGTACTTTCTTCTTGCGTCAACTCAAGAAACTCACCAACAGTTCCAACCTTCCAGCCTTTGGCTTCTAGACGCTCTTTTTTAGTTCGTTCCATAAGTCTATTCCTGACTATCAAGATCGTATTTACTTATTCGCTTTTTACAATTCTCAATTACATTATCGGGGGTTGTTCTAGTGGTTTTGTAAAACACTTCAACGATTAAGATTGCATCATCATCAATTCGATAGATAATCGCCAGTTTTTTCCTGCATCCCTAACCCGTAGTTCATGACAATGCGCTGCTATGCTAGGCATTGGTCTTGAATGTGGCAGCCCAAGGTTTTCACCCTGCTGCAATCGTCTGAGCAATACGCCAGTTTCTATACGCGCCTCTTGACTGAAAGGCGGAGTTTTAACCTCGCCATACAGCCAAACGAGCGGTTTATTATTATTACTCATAATTATTTTAGATCAAATATGATATATTTTACGTTCTTAAAAAGCTTAGGACTGCGTTAGAGCGATCGCCATTCCCATAAATTCTCAGCCTATAATCACCTTAAACAGATCCAAAGGCAACAAATAATCATGTTGGATTTGCTGATTCAAAACGGCTTAATTTTTGATGGTTTAGGATCTGCCGCTGTACGTGGAGATATAGGCATTCAAAATGGTCGAATAGTTGCCATGCCTGCGGCGGGCAACACCAACGATCCTTACTTATCTGTTGATGCTCATGAAGTGGTAGATGCTTCCCAACTGTGGGTGACACCAGGATTTATAGATATTCATACCCACTACGATCTTGAGTTAGAAATTGCACCAGGGCTGAGTGAATCAGTGCGTCATGGTGTCACCAGCGTTGTTATTGGCAACTGTAGCTTGTCTGTTGCTGTTGGTGAACCCCAAATGTTAGCAGATATATTTCAGAGAGTAGAGACGCTTTCTCATCGGCTGATTAATAAATGGTTGCAACAATCAGTTTCTTGGCATACACCAGCAGAATATCTGGATCATTTAAAACAGTTGCCCCTTGGCGCAAATGTTGCACCGATGTTTGGGCATAGCGCCTTACGCGCCCATGTCATGGGATTGGAACGTAGCCTCAAAGATCAACCCTCAGAAACCGAACTCAAAAGGATTGAGCAAATAGCGGCAGATGCGCTAGACGCTGGATTTGTTGGCATCTCAATTGATATGTTTCCCTGGCATAGAATGAGCGGAGAATGGCGCGGCTCAACTATTCCATCACAACACGCCAATTTTAGAGAATATGCTATGTTAGCCAATCTCTGTCGGCAACGGGATGTAGTTTTTCAGGTTACGCCCAATTTACAGCAACTCACTTCTTTTCTAAATATTCTCCACATGGGTTCAGGTATTGGAAGAAAACCTTTGCGCCTGACAGTATTATCAGCCTTGGATGCTGTACACGATCGCAGACTTTGGCGCATATTTTCCCCCCTGCTATTCATCTGGAACCGTATTCTAGGTGGAAATGTGCGCTTTCAAACCTTAACCGAACCCTTCACAATTTACTCGGATGGTTCTGTCACTCCATTATTTGAAGAATTCCCCACAGGCGCACAGCTTAATAGCTGTGATTCACGACAGGAACGCCGACAATTATGGCAATCTGAAAACTTTAGTCGCCAGTTCCGTCAAGAATGGAATAGTGACTGGCGTAAATCATTCCATCGTCAGTTAGATTTAATGGTAATTGTCAACTGTCCTGAAACAAACTGGCAGGGGTTAAGCTTTGCAGAAGTTGCTCACCAAAAGCAACTTGAACCAGTAGACTTTTTTATCCAAGCGTTACAGGATTATGATACAGATCTGCGCTGGGTTGCTACAGGAGCGAACGATCGCTTAGAACCCCGTTTAGCTCTAATGCAACACCCTTATATCTTGCCTGGTTTTACCGATGCTGGAGCCCATGTGCGTAACCTTGGCTACTATGATGGAGCCTTATCATTACTAAAACAAGCGATCGCTACTAATTTTCTCTCTCCTGAAACCGCTATTCACCGTATTACCGGAGAACCTGCCCAGTGGTTTCGTCTCGATACAGGAGTTCTCAAAGTCGGTGCTAAAGCTGATTTAGTAATACTAAATCCATCTGCTTTAAATCAGCCAATTAGTCCACCAGTGGAAATATCAGATCCACTCCTTGATGGTGAACCTCGCCTGGTTAAGCGTGGCTCAGATGATATTGTGCAAGCCGTTTATATTAATGGGATTAAGGTTATTAATCAAGGTCAGGTAAGTAAACATCTAGGTCAAGAACGACTAGGAACAGTTTTGTCTCCCTGCGTTAGCTGAAAATTTTTTATGAGTAAAATTAATTTTATTGTTAACCAGAAGTTGAGAAATCAAATCAACGACCAAATTCTGGATCATCCTTTTACAGACTACTGGGATATTTTTGTCCTTAAACACCAGCACCCGATCAATATTGCTCTACACGTTATTGGAATATTTATTTTTTACGGATTACTATTTTGTAGCTTGAAGTTTCACAACTTGGGGGTACTGTTGTGTTTACCTCTAACGCAATTAGTGGGATTAATTGGGCATTTATTGTTTGAGCAAAGCCATATTGATATACAGGATGCAGTGTTTTCTTGGCGGGCATCTTCCTGTTTAGGTCGAATGCTATTGAGAGTAGTGTTGGGTAAGTATAGAGATGATATCGAGCAACGGCTAGAAATTTTACGCAACTATCAGCAAAAAGCAAATTAAACGCCCCTTGAAAAGTTATCAATAGATATCTTGCAAAAGGCGATAAATTTCCTAGAGCACCTGCGTCCATCTGCGTTCTAAAAAAACAGATAAATGATTTTGCAATAAATCTAATGCTTTTGTGCTTAAAATGTATAAGCTTTGTTGATTATGCCTGCATCTTGAATTGCTGCCAAGGCAGTTTTGCCTATAATGCGGTGAGCCGCAGTCGTCGGATGAATACTATCCCAGAACAAAAATTGGTCTGGATTTTCATAACTGTTCGTCCCAGCCATACATCCACTGATGACATTGCTAAAGCCAAACGTGGCGGGATTTGTAATAGCTTCTCTATATAGTTTGTTAGCATCTAGAGTAGCAATTTGAAGATCAGAACGCTGCTGACTAACTAGCTTGAGCGATCGCCTTAAGCCTTGATTATGCGCTTGAGTTAATCCACTTAAGTATGCAGAATTCCCATTATTTCGTGTAGCTGGTAAGTGTCCCAAATCTGGCAAATTTCCCACAATCATCTTTTTAGCACCAAAATCGCACAAGGAGGCGATCGCTTTCGTCAAATTTTCCAGGGGAACTGTTGCACTGCTTACTCCTTGCAAATAATCATTCGCTCCCGCCCAAATAACATATAGTGCATTGGGATTTGCCTGTTGATTTGTCTGTGTAAAAGACTTTACCTGAGTTAGCAAATCAGGTACAAAATTGTTGTAATTTATCTGCGCTGCACCTGAGTTAACTTTTCCAGTAGTTGCTCCTCCATAAGCAAAATTCTTGCTTTGGTTTGATGACAGATTAAGGCTTTCGGCAAGATATTCAACCCAAACCCGACCATTAGAGTAACGTCCATGAAAGTAAGGCGGATTTGGCGGGTACATTCCTCCGCTTAATCGAAAAACAGTACCGACATCTGAAAGACTATCCCCAAATACATTAATTTCTGTGAGCGGGTGATGATTTTGAATAGATGTTGTGATTACAACCATGACAAAAAGCAGTAACGTAAGTTTTGTTGCTAAAATCCAGTTTTAAATGCGATCAAATTATTAATGTTTAGTCCGAAGATTGCCGCTTTTAATTTAAATTTTCAAACCTTCGCGCAACCTAATGGTTCTAGTTTTGGTTATAGTTTGAGACTACAATTGATCGCTTCTCTAGGCTAACAAGCTGAGTTAACCAGTGATCGACGGAACCGAATACTTAATGGCACGGATTTTACCAATTGTATTTAATCAAATTAGTTATTACGTGATTGCTAAGTGCAATGAATAATTTCTGTTGAGCGATCGCACTAGATTTGGATTTTTGATCGCAGATGTGAGCAGATATTCATGTCGGGCGAATGCCCGAAACGCACCCTTTCCAGATGAAATACCAATATTTGTACTAAGTGCCTTGGGGACTGCTATAAAAGCCTATTTAACAAATTTTGCTAACTATGTCAACATGATTAAATATAAAGCTTTCTCCCCTCCCTGTTCACGGGGAGGGGTTAGGGGTCGGGTTGTCGTTTTGATGAAAACTATCCTCCAATACCTAAACGTCCTGCCAAACCAGGAGCCAAGGGAATTAGAGTTGCTATCATCAAAAACAAAGCAAGTAAACCTAAAGCTGCTCTAGCATCATCAGGTTCTGTAATTTCATTCAAACTGGGTCTTTCCAACCCTCGCTGTAAGAACAAAATTGCAATTACCCAGTAAAAAATGATCGGATTACCTGGATTTACTACAGAAACAATACCCAGGATAATTAATGTTGCTATTGTTGTCCGTTGAGCAGTTTTACGCCCATAGATAGCTTGTACAATTCTGCCACCATCTAACTGTCCTGCTGGCATTAAGTTCAATGCTGTAACTACTAAACCCAACCAACCAATTATTGCTAGTGGGTGGATATCAACAATGGTATTTTGGAGGGCAGAACCCAAGATCACTTTTGCCAGTGTCCCGACTAAAATTGAGCCTTGGAAAAATTGTGCAGGTAATTGAAATAAACTACCTGGGTGAGAAAGCAATAATCCTGTAATCAGCATCAACAAAGATACAATACCGCCAATAGCGGGGCCTGCTAGGGCTATATCAAACAAAACACTGCGATTAGGAATCAAAGACTCAAAGCGGGTAATTGCCCCAAATGAGCCGATTTGCCAGGTAGGAAGAAAGAAAGGCAAGCTGAGGCGGATGTCGTGACGCTTGGCGATGACTCGGTGTGCTATTTCATGAGAAGCTAAAACTACCCAGATGCCGAGAGTGATGGGTAAAGTTTCTTTGATTCGTTCTAGATTGCTAGATAAATCGAAGCCAAGGAAAAGCCCAGCAGTTTCTAAGCTACTGGCAATTGTTGCCAAAAATAAAACAACTGCGAGAATTTTCTGAGCAATTGTGCTTGGTTGTGGATCGTTGGTGCTGGGTAATACGACTACAACAGGTTTACCTTCAGGACTTTCTACTAAAAATAGTCGGTAGCGATCGCCCATCCGTTCCTGTAAGCTGGCAGACAAGCGATCGTGAGTCGCTGCTGGTTCTCCCCGCAGATTACCTTTGAAAATGGCTCCTTCTTGATAGGCGATCGTTTCGGTCGCAAAAAAGGTATCAATCCCAAAAATGCCTTGAATACTTTTTAAATCTGCATCTGGGATGGGAAGCACTGCTCTAACCTCCTGAATACCTTCGGAAGATGTGGCGCTAGGGGTAGATGTGATGTCTTCCGGGGATATATTTTCTGTTGTGCTTACTTCTTGGTTAGCCCTCAATTTCTCAGCTATTTTTTCCCGTAGGGCAACATCCTGACCAGCAGCACGGAGTCTATTGCCTATAAATATGTATAACCCAGCCGAACCTATCAACAAAAACACTACGCTCACAAGGTTCAGGTAAATACCCAGTGCAAACGAACCAAACAAAAATAGCCAAGGCAACATCAATATTAATGACTGCAACCAAGCTAAAATTCCCACCTTTCCATAAGGCTTGGCACGATAAAAGCCTAAACCAAGAATTCCTAAAGCTAGAAGAAAAATTATAATTGTTGTTGTAGTTTCTGAGGTCATAAACATTTATCAAATATCAATTATCAAATATTAATTCAAGGTTCAAAGTCCCGCGCCTTGAGAGACGTTGTATCCAACGTCTCTCTATTCCCATGAGAGGAGATGTATCTTAACTCCTCACTTCTCACCGCTGGATTTTTCTACAGCTAGCCTTAAATTGCCATGATGTTCAGCTAACAGATGCTCTCCTGCTTCCCGATCTACCCCAGTCCAGTGCATTAGCAGGGCTAATTTAACTTTTCTGCCACTGCGTTCTAGTAAGTAAGCAGCATCTTCACGATTGAGATCGCTCAGGTCTTGGATCATTCGCAGGGCGCGGTCATGTAGCTTGGTATTGGTGACAGCCACATCGACCATGCGATTGCCGTAGACTTTACCTAACTTTACCATCACTCCAGTAGAAATGATGTTTAAAGCCATTTTGGTAGCGGTTCCGGCTTTGAGACGGGTGGAACCAGCTAGTATTTCTGGCCCAACTAGCAGCCGAATGTCGATGTCAGCTTCAATGCTTACTTGTTCAGTAGGGACACAGGCAATTAAGGCGGTGGTTGCTCCTCGTTGCCGTGCTGCTTGAATCGCTCCATGCACATAGGGTGTAGTACCGCCAGCAGTGATGCCGATGACAACATCTAGGTCTGTGATGTGGCGATGTGCGATCGCTTCTGCACCGTCTTCAAATCGATCTTCTAAATTCTCGGAACTACGCACTAATGCACCCGCACCGCCAGCTATAATGCCCTGTACCAGTTCTGGTGGCGTACAAAAGGTAGGTGGACACTCCGCAGCATCTAAGACAGCCAAGCGTCCACTTGTGCCAGCGCCAACGTAGAATAAGCGTCCGCCATGACTTAATGCTTCAGCAGTGCGGTCAATTGTTTCAGCAAGCTGGGTACGAGATTGGGCGATCGCTGCTAAAGTTTGTTTATCTTCCTGATTAAACAGATCCACTAACTCTAGAGAATTCATCTGATCGAGATTCTGACTATTCGGGTTAACCTGTTCAGTCAGTAAGTGACCTCGTTCTTTGAGCGGCTGGTTATTATTATTTAAAGTGTTACTCACAATAGTCCTTCTAACTGACGACGAATACGGTCGAGGTCAGAAACTTCTGGTTTGGAACCTTCAACTTGCCAGTCGGTTTCTTCGACGGTATTTTCTGGCGGTAATGCTAACATCCCTTCTTCTATTAGCTCACAGTCATAATCAGCGTCACGGCAAAATTCTTCGATTTCTTCTCTATCTATTGCTTCCACTGCTGCATCAGGAAAGTCTTGGGCTTCCAATTGCAGAGCAAAGCGGGTGGCATCGTCTTCTGACTCAAACATCAGTACAGTATTACGACCGCCAAGTTGTATTGTATGAATGCCTTCGTTTTCAGTTCGGGCGTTAAATAACAGAACGTATACTTGCATGAGTGCAGCCATTAGTAGTTTTTGATGGGTAGGGTCGGATTTGACAATAATGAATTGCATCCTACAAATTGTGTAGGTTATCCACCAGTCCACGTCAATAGGGCAGTAATGTTAACTGTCCTTAACCTAGAATATCTGACTTGTTCTAAGTAGCGAGAATTGATTACTGTTAAATTACTCGACCATAACGGGCAACAACTAAATGAGTGGGATTTTCTTGGTTAGATAACCATGCCCACATTTGATCGCCTAGAGAAAAGTGCCACCACTCATTAGGATGACGCTGAAAACCAGCAGCAAACATTACTTTTTTTAATAGTTGGCGGTGGGTATGATATTGCTGTTCTGTTGGGGAAGTAGCCTCTTTATAATAGTTGGGGTGGGATCGCTCTGAAATTTCATCAATCTCACCTCCCATATCAATAATTGAACCATCGCTATCAACTAATGTCACATCGACAGCAGCACCAGTACTGTGAGGTGGTGGTGTAGCAGGATCTAAACTAGGAAGCGCCCAGAATTGCTCAACTTGTTGCCAAATAGCTTGTTTTTGGGCATCTGATAAGTTAGATAAAGTTAAATTTTGAGCTTGAACAAGTTCATTAAATGTGTAGTCCACCATAAATTGTTGGACTTCTACAGGTCGATAAGCATCAAAAATTTGGATACGCCAACCAGAATACTGTTGTTGGAGATGAGTTTGGGCTACATTTAAGCGCTCAAGTACACCTTTACGGAGATAATAAGGCGATCGCTCTCCATAAGTAGCACCTAGTTTGATATATGGATGGGGAGATGCAATGGCAAATTCTAACGGAATCGGCAGCAGTTGTTCCCCGCACTCTAATATAGAAACTTGCTGATAAGGTTTCATTCGTATGAGTCAGCTAATTGCGCGAATAGGTAGGTGTTTTTTAAGTTAAGCATAATTTGAAGATAGACTCCTTGCTGAATCAGGGTTTGGGCGATTTTAGATTTTATAATTATCAGCGCAAACTCTGTAAAGCTTGATCGAAATTTTTACTTTATAGTTCCAAATCTATTTTAGGGATTGAAAGTGCAGATACCTTTTGAGTAAACCCTGTTGCTTCCGTGTTTAAATTCATATAAATCCCTTTTAGGGATGGAAACGCCCCACGGATTATGAGTCCGTTGCCTAGTCTTTAGGTTTAAATCTATATAAATCCCTTTTAGGGATTGAAACCAATAAGGGCAAACAAATCTAATATTAAAATCCGCCTCAGTAGAAATTAAACTCAAAATATAAACTTTTGTAAAATTTAGACAAAAAAGTAGTTTTTATCGGGAGTATCGAGATGTAGAGGTGTATCTCTCTACACCATGAAGGCTAAAGCCACAATAAAAAACTCAGGTTAATCTAGTAAGTTTGCATATTTTCTAAAAATCACATCTATTTTTAAGTAAGTCTAAAAGGAGAAGTAGCAATAACTATGAACAAGCAAATTTTAAGAATAGCGATCGCATTCCCGATGGTAATCGCCAGTGCCGCTTCTAGCTTGGCTAATCAGGCTGTAACGTCACCCGTATCAAATCAAATCAAGAATCAAGTCAATATTGATAACTTACAATTAAATAACAATCAGCAACAAATATTTCCTTCATCGGATACACGGGAACGACCAAAACCCAAAGGCCCTAAAGGTTTCGAGATAGGTGTGCAACAAACTCCTAATCAACAGGTATTAGGCAACCCAGGTAGTCTAGTAGAACGACCCAAACCTAAAGGCCCTGGTGGTCATGATCCAGGTTTGCAACAAACTAGCCAACAGATATTAAACTTACCTGCGGAGACACGGGTACGACCAAAACCTAAAGGCCCTGGCGGTCATGATCCAAATTTGCAAGTTGTGCCTCAGCAGCAACTTCAGTATTAGAAAAATAGGAAGGAGGGAGGAGAGAGGGGAGAGGAGAAATTTGCTGATTTTGGTTAATTAACCGCAGATAAAAGATGAAAAGAAATATTTTATTCAGTTATGTGATAACTGGAAATTTGATGAGGTTTTAATCTCTAGTCAAAACAAAGTTTGCGCTCTTCTTGGCTAACTTGAGAGTTAGTCTTGAGATAATCATGCAACCAATTACAAGCTCGTTGCATTAAATATTTTTGATCGGAAGTTTGTAATTTTTGACGATCAAAACTCCATATTTTGGCAGTACCATCCAAACTACCTGAGATAATATTTTTGCCATTTAAGCTAAAGTTAACACTCATAACTGCGGCGTTATGTGCTGGCAAAGTTTTAAGCAAGGTTCCGCTAACTTGCCAGATTTTTACTGTTTTATCTTCACTGGCAGAAGCAAATGTCTGACTATTGGGTGCAAAGCTAGTATTATAAACTTCTGCTTGATGTCCTTTAAATGTATGCAGTAAATGACTGTCACTACTTCTCCAGAGTTTGATGGTTTTATCTGCACTGGTTGAGGCAATAATTTTACCGTCAGGACTGAAGTTTACGCTGTAAATCCAATCATTGTGTGCTGGAATACTTTTAACTAAGTTTCCGGTGCGACTATTCCACAGTTTGATAGTTTTATCGGCGCTAACAGTAGCTATTTGACTATCAGCACTAAAACTAACTCCGTATACTTCATCCCTATGTTTCTTCAGGGTATGAATTAAATTACCATTACTACTATTCCAAATTTTAACAGTGCGATCGCGACTGGCGGTAGCAATCATTTTACCGTCAGGACTGAAATTTACATTATTAATTTCATCGTTATGTCCTGTCAGGGTATAAACTAAACTGCCATTAGTAATATTCCAAACTTTAATTGTTTTATCAGCACTAGCAGATGCTAACAAATTTCCTTGTCGATTAAAGCTAATACTATAAATAGCTTTATTATGCCCAGGTAAACTTTTTATCAACTTGCCATCATTACACCGCCACAGTAAGATCTTTCCCTCTGCGGTAGCTGTAGCAACTATATTACCTTGAGGGTTGAAACCCACGCTATAAATTTCACTACCAGTTGTAAGTGTTTCTAATAAGGAACTTTCCCGACGCTGCCAAATTTTAATAGTATTATCTAAACTCGCAGAAGCTATAGTTTGACTGTCAGGGCTAAAACTAACGTTATAAACTCCTTTTTTATGCCCTTTAAATGTTTCTAGTTCTATACCGTTCAAATTCCAAAGCTTGACGGTATTATCTCTACTAGCTGAAGCAATAATTTTACTATTAGGGCTAAACGCCACACCCCAAACTGAATCATTATGTCCTGAAATAGTTTTTAATAATTTACCGTCGCTACTATTCCAAAGTTTGATAGTTTTATCTGCTCCACTAGAAGCAACAAATTTGCCATCAAAACTAAATGCTACGCTGTTTACCCAGTTAGTATGACCTGATAAAGTTTTAATTAACTGACCGTCGCTAACCTTCCACAGTTTAATAGTTTTATCCTCACTCGCAGAGGCTATAGTATTACCATCAGGATTAAAAGTAATACTAATCACGCCAGCGTTATGTCCTGATAAAGTTCTGAGTAAGCGACCGTCACTAATTCGCCAAAATTTAATAGTTTGATCGGCACTGCCAGATGCTATAATATTACCGTCAGGACTAAAAGTTACGCTATTAACTGTTTGGTTATGTGCTGAGATAGTTTTAAGTAAACGACCGTCACTAACGTTCCATAATTTAATAGTTTTATCAACACCAGCAGAAGCTAAGATTTTGCTATCAGCAGAAAAGCTAACACTATAGACAGCTTCGTTATGTCCACGTAAAGTTTTTAATAATAAACCGCGATTAGTCCAAATTTTAATTGTTTTATCAATACTTGCTGAAGCGAGAAGTTGATTATTTGGACTATAAGCCACGCTAACTATACCATCAGTATGACTGTTTAAGCGATCGCGCTCTTGAATTGTAGTAACAACTTGTTGCAATGTACTAACAGTTTCAGCTTTGACATTCGCTGGTATCGCAATAGTATTATTTAATCGTTTAGTTGCTTTCACACTAGCAATTAACGCTTCTAACTGATTATTTAATAACAAATTTGCTTGAGAAGAAGAATTTAAAGCATCAATTTCGCGTAACTGTGCTGCTTGTGATTGTAAATAAGCTAAACCTCCGAAACCAGAAGCAGCTATTGCTAAAACACTGATTGCAACTACAGCTTTTTGTGCTTGTCTGAGTCTCTTTTTTTGTTCAAATTGTTGCTGTTTTCGTTGTTCTAAACAAGCTGCAATAAATTCTTGTACATCTGCTGATAATTCATCTGTGTACTTAATATAAATATCTTCTGCTTCAGCGAGGCGTACACCTTGTAATAAAAAATCAGATTGCTTACCATTGTGTTTCCATTGTAAAGCGGCTTGGGCAATTTGACGTTGCGATCGCAATCTTGCTCGATTTTCCTCCAACCACCACCGCAACGTAGACCAATGGCGAATCAAAATCTCATGCGCCACCTCCACCGTTACCTGTTGTTTCATCACTTCTAGTGATAATTCCACTGACTCTTCCCTCACCTCCAAAAGCTCATTTCCCCCCTTTTTAAATCCGGGGGAGGGGGATTTTATCGAGCTTAAATCCTCTTGCTCCCCTCCCCGTGGACGGGGAGGGGTTGGGGGTGGGGTTCTACTCTCATCTTCCAAACTAACCACAACCAACTTCGCTGCTATTAACGCTTGCAAAGTTCTATCCACCAAAGCAGCTTGATACTTTTTCACCACCAAATCAGATTTAAACACCCGTCGCCGAGTATCTTCCGTTCCTTCTCCTAACTGCGTCAGCGATAAAAAAATCCACCTTGCACACTCTTTTGCTTGAGCATCTAAACTTTCATAAACCGCTTGCGCCTTTTGTTCCAACGCGCCTTTAATTCCACCAACCTGTTCTTGATAAGCTTGTAAAGTTAACTCACCCTGAGAACGATATTCCCACAACTGCTCTAAAACAAATTCCAACAACGGTAAATCACCTGCTGAATGATTTAACTCTTGTAATAAAACCTCAACCAAATCATTAGCAACCTTTAAACCAACTTGTTCTGCCGGATTAACAATTACACGGCGATAATCGTCAGAAGTCAACTTTGGTGGAACCAACACATTAGACTGTTGCAACAGTATTGCTAACTTGGGAACTTCCAAACAAGCAGCAATAAAATCTGTTCGTAAAGTTATTATTAATTTAAATTTATCTGCGGCATACTCCACCGCACCTAAAATTAGGTCTAAAAATCTTTGTCTATCCTCACTTGGCGCAAGCGTAAATAATTCTTCAAACTGGTCTATTACTAACATAACCATAGATTCTGGTCTGCTACGTATCCAATATACAAATCCCTCCATACCTTGATAGAACATTCCCTCTATTTGTAATGCTTGGAGGGTAGCTTTTTCCTTATCAATTCCACTATTTACTAAACGCCTTGATAAAGCTTCTAAAGGACGTATCCCTGGTGTAACTTTGCGAATTAACCACTTATCACTTCCAGGGAATTGTTTACCTTGTCGTAATTGAGCAATTACTCCAGCTTGAATAACAGAAGATTTACCACTACCAGAAGCGCCTACAACTGCTAAAAAAGATTTGTGAACAACTTGGTTAATTAATTGCTGAATTAGATTTTCTCTACCATAAAAATATTGAGCATCTTCTTCACCAAAAGCTCTTAATCCTTTATAGGGACAAATTCCTAAATCAAGCCCTTCTATATCGCTATTTTGAAAGGCAGTTTTTTCAGGTAAAACTTCAATTACGCCTTGTGCGCCAGATAACCAAATGTCGATAGGAAAAGCATCTGCTAGGGAAACTTGTAATTGTGTAATCCAACACGCAACAGATAAACCCGATAATTGTGGTGCTGCAACTAAAGTATCGTATAATGCTTGAGTAAATTTTTCAGAATTTTTATCTAATGGCGAAGCTGCAATAATACATTGTCCCCTTTCTGCCTCAAGTTGCAAATCTTCTACCCAATCTTTTAATGATGGAGTTTGTTCTATATCTATACAATCTAAAATAATAATTTGTTGGATAACTTGGGAACGTCGCAATTGTTGTCTTAACCAAGAACGACTAATTATAATATCTTCTCCTAGTAACAGCACAGCTTCCTCTGCTTCTGTTTCCGCAACTTGTCCCCGCAGATATAATAATGCTGTTGTTGGTTCTTCAGTATTATATAGATGTTTTATATTTGGAAATTTGGCTGAATCTTTACTTTCTACACGCAAACATTTTTGAATTGCTTCACGTACATCTTGTACGGTGGTTTTACCAGGTCGAGGTAAATACTCTAGTGCAAAACCACCAATACCACGTAAGACTTTACTAAATTCAAGTGTGATTTTACTGCTTGTTAATCCTTCTATTACTAAAGCAGTTCTTTGTAGGCGTGATTTTCCCAGAGATGGTTTTGAACCTAAAATTAATTCCCCAATGCCTTCAACTATGCGTTTAGGAGATTGCAAGGGATATTCGGGATTTAACTGAGTTTCTCCTTTATGTCTTTTTTGTTGATTAATTAAACGTAATTGTTGATTAGTTTTATCAATATATTGTAGTGTTTGATGATAAACATAACGATAAAGACTATCAACATCAATTCTGCCTTGCGTGTCGGCTGCTTCACCTCGCAACCCACGCATTAAAAAATAAGTAAATACTCCATGTCCTAATTCGGGAAACTCCCAAGATTGTTGTCCTTGGTCGCAAGAAAGTAAAGCATAAAATCCTTGAGTTTTATTAGCGCGTTGTTGCAATACTTCCACTAATTGAGGTGTGGGATTAAGTAGTGGTTCGACTTTTGTTGTTTGGGTTATTCCTCTTAATGTCATGCCACCACTATGACAAGCATCCAACCAAACTAACTGTTGATGTGCTGCACAATTACCTAATAATTGTAATAACTCTTGTAATGCTAAACCTGTATTAACTAAATTATCTTTTTGCGTATCTGCTAGACAAAGATATGCTTGCTGAGTATTTGGCTCTAGCATTCCATGCCCAGAAAAATAGAATAGAATTGTGTCTTGTGATTTAGCAGTTGTAGATATTTGTTTAAGACTGGCGCGAACAGTTTTTAAATAAGGAAGTTCAGGCGAAAAATCGTGATATATTTTGATTTCTTTTTGCGTAAATGCTTGGGTTGCCTCTAATAAAGCTTCTGATAATCCTTGACAGTCTACAGAAGAATAACGCAGAGAAGGTAAGCAGTCATCTTGATATTTATTTACTCCCACCAGTAACAGCCACAGTTTAGGTTGCCCTGTTACTAAGGCTTGATTTGAACGACTGGTGGCAATACTAACGGGAGACATTTTTTAAGAGAGGAGGGATGGGGGAGGAGTATGAATATTAGTTATATAGGTACTGAGGTGGGATTTTATGCTCTGGTGCGTAGGCGCAGCCCGCTGCAGGCATCGCATCTCTGATAAATTTACTCTATGCCACTACACCATTAGCCCATAATTAACAACACTCCCTCCGAGCATTTGTGCTTATATTATAGATCTTTCATTTAGCTGAAAAATTATCTAAAAGGATCACAAAGTTGCGGTGAGCAATTACAATTGAGCTTCAATTTGCTGTTTGACAATTTGGCGATATTCCATGAAATGTTCTAAGTCAGAGCAAAAAGATAAATAACGCCCCAAGCCGCCTCGATGATGACGGTATAAACTATACACATTTCGCCAAAACTGCCAACGACTTTTTTGGATAACTCCTTGATGCCAAAGAATAATTAGTAGGGGTCGCCTAATTGGCCAAGTTAGTTTTTTCTTAGTAGTTCTTCGGATTGAGGGATATTTTGCTTGTGCCAAAATTATAGACTGACGGTAGGCGCGGTCTAGAAAATACTCTGGTTCGTACAGTTTCCAAAATGCTTCGATATACTCGTGGGCAATTTCTTCCAAGGGACGGGTTGGCACAAAATTAGTTAATGTCGTTTGATTGATATTGCCCAATTCGCTCTTAAGTCGTCCTTCTTTGTTGAGTCGATGCCAAAGGGCAGTATCGGGTAGCGCTTGCAACATACTGAGAAAGGCGGTAGAAATTGCGGTTTGTGTGATAAACTCAACAATGCGCGAGCCTGCTCCTGGTTTTTCTCCATCAAACCCGATAATAAATCCTGCCATTACCCGCAGTCCTGACCGCGTAATTGTCTCAACGGCTTCGCTCAAAGAATCTCGCGTATTTTGATACTTGAGAGTTAAAGTTAAACTTTCTTCATCAGGTGTCTCAATTCCTAAAAAGACAGCAGAAAACTTACACTCCACCATCATATCGATTAGTTCTTGGTCTTTTGCCAAATCAACAGATGCTTCGGTGACAAAAGAAAAAGGATAGCTATATTTAATCAACCAAGATTTTAACTCTTTTAGTAAGAGTTTAACGTTTCGTTTATTACCAATAAAGTTATCATCCACCATAAAAATTGAGCCTCGCCAACCCAACTCATACAGACGTTCTAATTCATCCAAAAGTTGTGCTGGGGTTTTGGTTCGAGGTTTGCGACCATATAGAACAATGATGTCGCAGAATTCGCATTGAAAAGGACACCCCCGCGAAAACTGAACGGACATCTGTGCATAGGCACTAAACTCCAATAAATCGAAGCGTGGGATGGGTGTTTGTGTGATATCGGGCTTTTCTCCTCCAGACCGGAAGATTCCCGTATTTTCTCCCCGTTCAAGCGCTTCTACAAACATCGGTAGGGTGATTTCTCCTTCGTCGAGAATCAAATAATCAGCCCCAGCGGTTTTGGCTTCGTCGGGTAAAGCGGTGGGATAAGGCCCCCCGACGGCAACTGGTTTGCCTCGTCGTTTCGCCTCCTGAATTTGAAAAAGGAAATCTTCTTTCTGAACAATCATTGCGGATAAAATCACTAAATCTGCCCAAGCCCAGTCCGCTTCAGTTATCTGGCTTACGTTCCGGTCTACTAACTTAAATTTCCACTGCTGGGGAAGAATTGCTGCTACAGTTACTAAACCCAAAGGTGGCAGCAATGCCTTCCGACCTGTTAGAGCTAGGGCTTTCTCAAAAGACCAAAAACTTTTAGGAAATAGGGGATAAATCAGTAAAACACGCATTTATTGAATCCTGATCAACTAAACGGTATGAGATCAAAATTGCTTGGAATTTAATGGTAATTAGCTATGGCTACCAATCTAAGGCGGGATAGCTGTTAAAATCTTAATGATAAGACATTACATTTTTGTCATGTTGCTAGACAACTTAATAGATCTTTCATTTAAATAAAAATTATATAAATACAATAGTGCGCTCCGAATTTAATAATTCGGAACGCTGGGTCTTAATGGGCTAAGAGTGTGCTACTGAAGAGTTAAAATGTCAGTTAAGATTGGGCAGGTTGACGGTTCTGACGATTTTGCTGCCATTGTTGCTTTAATTGCTGAAGTTGTTGTCTTTGGGCATCAGTCAAAACTGCATCTATCTGGCGCTTGCTAGATTCTTGAATAGTTTGAAGTTGTGATTTTTGGGCATCAGTTAGGGTTATATTTGGGCGCTGCCGTTGTTGTCTAGCAGTTTGGAATTGTTGCTTCTGTTCTGCGGTAAACACAGCATCCATTTGCTGACGGCTACTTGTCTTAATTTGTTGGATTTGCGCCTTTTGTTGCTCACTTAAACCGAGTTGCTCAAATTTTCTGCCCCAGCCTTTATATTGTCCATTAGGTTGTGCTGTATTTGGTGTCGTTGGAGCAGACTGGGCTACTGCGTTATCGGAAATAGCAAAACCGAAACCACCAATTACAAAAGGTACAGTAGCTAATACTAACAATCGGTTAATAGCCATGACAATCAAAATCCTTAATATTGATAGTGTGTGGATGTCATGTTTTTATTAAGCCTGTTGAAAATTACAGCTTTACTGTTGTTTTAATTACATTTTTGTTATGTTGCTGGAAAATAGGGAGGGGGGAGGAGAAAAGCTTTCAGGTATTGGTTTCTGCCAGACTGACAAAAGAGGGTTAAGCAAGTTTAATTAAGTAGATTGCTGCAATAATGGTAAATTCCCATTCCACGTCTTCTGGTAGCTGGACGCTTTCGTTAAGGTGGTATCTTGTCCTGCTGGTGGCAGGGACTTTACTTCCGGTTGTGTTGTTTGCTGTTGCTGTGGTTTATAAGCTATCAAGTCAGGAACAGGCAGCATCGGAGCGGCGTACCCTTCTAGCAGCCCGTAACCTAGCAGAAACTGTAGAGCGTGAACTTTCAACTACAACTCGGATACTCCAAGCGTTGGCAGCGTCAGAACGGCTTGAAAAACGAGACCTCAAGACTTTTCACAGCGAGGCGCGGCGAGTGGCACAGACGCAAGCTACTTGGGTAACTGTGATTCTTTTATCGCCACAGGGTCAACAGCTTGTAAATACTCTACAACCGTTTGGTCGGCGCTTGCCTCAAGCAGGAGAGCCAGAAAGCCTACAGCGCGTTATCAAGACACACCAGCCGACTGTAGGCAATCTTTCCCCTTCAAGGCTTAATCCAAACATTGTTGGCTTTCCGGTTCGCATTCCGGTGATGCGCGGCGAAAACGTCCAGTATATTCTCACGGCTATTATCAACCAGAAAGCGATCGCTCTTGTCGTAAACCAGCAATCCACCATTGATGGAGAATGGACGCGCACAGTCGTCGATGGTCAAGGGATCATAGTTGCTCGCACCCGCCAGCCGGAACGCTTTGTCGGGCAGCGCGGAACGCCATCTTTTCTCAAGCAAATTAGAGAGACAAGCGAGGGAATTTACCGTGATACTACCTTAGAAGGCAAGAATGTTTATCTCGCCTTCTGTCGGGTAAAAGATTCATCTTGGACTGTTGCTGTCACTGTACCCGTTAATGTCATTCAAAGACCCGCCCGACGAGCGATGTGGCTTGTTTTCGGGTCGGGTTTAGCTTTGCTCTTGGTAAGTGGCATCGGTGCATTCATGCTTTCGCGATATATTTCTCGCAGCATTACCTCGGCTGCCTTGGCTGCGGAAGCCTTAGCAAAAGGTGAATACCCCCAAGTTAGTCCTTTATTAATTAAAGAAGTGGTTTTGTTAGGGAAGTCTTTGGAATTTGCGGCTAACCTGCTGTCACAACGGGAGCAAGAACGAACCGAAAACTTGATGCGGGCAGAAGCAGCAAGAGAGGAAGCTGAGGCAGCGAACCGCATTAAGGATGAGTTTTTGGCGGTGTTATCTCATGAATTGCGAACGCCTCTTAATCCCATTCTCGGTTGGTCTAAATTGCTCCGCAGTGGCAGATTAGACACCGTAAAAACTGCTTTTGCCTTAGAAACGATTGAACGTAACGCCAAACTACAAACTCAACTAATTGAGGATTTGTTAGACGTTTCCAGAATATTGAAAGGCAAACTCAACCTCAACATGACTCCGGTTAACTTAGTATTCATTATTCAATCTGCGATCGCCACTGTACAATTAGCAGCAGAAGCTAAGTCAATTGATTTGCAATTGACAATATTGGATTTTGGATTAGGAACTACTGAGCAACATCCAGAATTTTCTGACATAAAACAGCAATCTCATCAGCCAAACTCTCAAATCCCAAATCAAAAATTATTGGTGTTAGGAGATTCCGCCCGTCTCCAGCAAGTGATATGGAATTTACTCACCAATGCGGTTAAGTTTACTACTGAGGGAGGACGGGTCAAAATTCAGTTAGAGCGCGTCGGTTCACAGGCTCAAATTCAAGTCAGCGATACAGGTAAGGGTATTCATCCAGATTTTCTCCCCTATGTATTCGAGTATTTCCGTCAAGAGGATGGCAAGACAACTCGTAGATTTGGTGGCTTGGGGTTAGGGCTGGCGATTGTACGGCATCTGGTTGAACTGCATGGTGGAACTGTTCAAGCAGACAGTTTGGGAGAAGGGCAGGGAGCAACTTTTACAGTGAGGTTGCCACTATTAAAAAATGAAGCCATAACGGTAAAAGATGAACAAATTGGCTCCTCCTCTCTCACTATTCACTCCTCGCCACTTAAAGGGCTGCGAGTTTTGCTGGTGGATGATGATGTAGACACCAGAGATGTCATTGCCTTCACCTTAGAGCAGAATCAGATGATTGTGAGTGCTGTAGCATCGGCAAATGAGGCATTGCAAGTTTTTGAACAAACAAAATTTGATCTGTTAATCAGCGATATTGGGATGCCAGAGATGGACGGCTATATGCTGATGCAGCAAATTCGTAGCAGATTGTCTCAAGAAGGCGGGCAGGTGAGAGCAGTAAGCAAAGCTATGCCGTTAGTGCAACGGCATGAAGTGCTGGCGATCGCGCTTACTGCCTATGCCGGAGAGTATAATCAACAACAAGCTCTTAAGGCTGGATTTCAACGTCATATCGCCAAGCCTGTAGAACCAGAAGTATTAGTTAGAGCGATCACGGATTTGGTGAACACCCACTAAAGCAATTAAAGTTCTTCCGTTTTATGATTAATAGTTGATGCGGGAGATCCAGAGGATTAAATGAAAACAGTTGATAAGAGTGAATTAAAAGCTAATCTCCTAGAATTTTTACAACTCGTCGAGTTAGAAGGTGAAGAAATTTTAGTGACTGATGGAGGTAAACCAGTTGCCAGAATTTCCCACTATGAAAAAACTCCTTCAAGTACGGAATTATTTAAACATATGCGTGGTAAAGTCCAGTATTTTGAAGATTTAACTACCCCAACTACTGAAGAATGGCAGGAAATATAAAATTTGTCCTTGATACCTGCGCTTTAATCTGGTGGAGTTTAGATCCAGATAAGCTTTCTCAACAAGCGAAAGCAGCTTGTCAACAGATGGAACAGGAGAAAAATGGTTTAGTTCCCTCAACCGCAGTCTGGGAAATAGCTATCAAAATCAAAAATCGGAAATTAAATTTAGGAGTAGATATTGATGACTATATCACCACCTTAAAAAAATCTGATGTTATCAGTATCATCCCCATTAATGAAGAAATTTGGCTAGAGAGTGTCAAATTAGAATGGGAACATCGAGATCCAGTCGATAGAGTAGTTGTAGCTGTTGCCACAATTAATCAAGCTTCTATTATTACAGCAGATCAAAAAATTGCTGAATTTTACTCTTCTGTAATTTGGTAAATTGCGACTATACCGAGCTACCGTTAAAATGTGTAACGCTGATTATTAAACTAACTAAATCGAGCTTGCAAATCCCTGACAAGTAAATCGAAAACAAAAGGATCTGCACAAGCATGATGCAATTTCGCTGCAAAAGGAATTAAAAAACGATTTTCTAAAAAATAACGTTTACCAAAATAAAAAAATGGCTGACCGATCATCGCATTAAGATGCCAATGTAAAGTCAGAGCCGAAAATTGGAGATTTGGTAAATTGCCTATACAATAAGCAAGGCTATAAGTTTGAGCATCAATACGTTCAGTTTGACAATTCCTCGCCTGGTTCAGTCTAAAGCGATAGATATCAATAAAATCTTCATAAGAAGTGTTGACAACACTTTCTATAACTAAATTCCAAAAACGTTGTTTACCACCAACTGCAACCGGAATAAAAATAGGAGGATTATTGAGAATATACCAATTGTTTTCAACGAACCTCATATTAAAAGAAGTATGCGATCGCAATGTTTGGACTAAATGCCAAAGCAGAAAACCAAAGAAGGTTGAACCAGAAACTTGAGAATCTTGATAAATTGCGTAAGCATCTGTAACATCTAACTGAATAGTCAAATCCAAATACGGCACTTGTAATACATTAGGATCGGTAAAATAATCTAAAAACCACTCAAACCAGCCTTCTTTAGATAGATCGTTTATTAATTCTGGTTCGTATTTAGCAGGTATTGGCATATTTTCCCGAATATAGAACAGCTATCAAATAGGAATTAAATTCGGATCTTGATTGTTAGTTTCTGACTGTTCAATTCTTGATAGCGCGTAACTAAGAAGTAAACGATCCTGAATATTATATTTAGCACTTGGACAAGGTGCTATACCTTCTAACCAACTCTTCGGACAACCACCACCGCAAACAGGAAGCATCGGACAAGTAGAACAGGGAAACTCACCTTGACGTACTTGTTGATTAAAATTACCTAAGCGATCGCGCTTTCCAGGCATCTCTTTCCCAGTAAGATGATCTATAGCATACTCATTAGGTGTGCCATAAGTCGGGACGTAAGACACCTCACTACAATTAAAGACATTTCCATAAGCATCAACCAACTCAGAATTAGGCATCAACGCCATACAAACTATGGGTTTGCGATCGGGAATTAATATTGGATGAAAACCTAATTCCACCATTTCCCCAAACCAAGCAATTTCCCATTCGCCAAACTCTTCTTTAGAAAGGGAACGAGTATGAGCATCATTACCCCAAGAATGAATCGGCGCAACATAAAAACCAATTTTATCTTGTATTCCCTCTGCCGCTAATTGTTCCAGCAATAAAGAAACAGATTCATAATTTTGATGATCGACATTACAACGAATGTTTAATTTTACCTTTAAATCTTCACGACGTGCTAAATTAGTAACATTAGCGAAAATCTTATCAAAAGTTGGCAGACCGTTTTTCTGCATTCTTCTTGCATTATGATATTCCGCTACACCATCTAAAGTTACTTCAATAAAATTAACCTTAAAATCATTAACTAACTCAGTAGCAACGTGTTCTGTAAGTGCTAACCCATTAGTCACAATTTTAGCACTATAATTACAACCAAAACTAGCAGCTAAAGCTTGCAATTGAGGACTCAAACTTCTAATTACAGGTAATCCAACTAAAGGTTCCGCGCCAAACCAAGCAATAGAAAGACTCTTAAAATTACCTGTTTCTAGCTTACTGCGAGTACGTTCTATAAAACGTTGTTGATCAGCCTCGCTCATCATCTTGCTCTTATGTTCTTGACCGCAATAATGACAACCAAGTTGACAATAAGCTGTAGGTTGAATTACTAAATATAAATCATCATTATTCTTAGCTACCATATCATTTTGAGCCAGAATAGTTTTTAACTCATCTTCCTCAGCCGGAACAATCAGTTGGATATTAGCCAAATCAATTAAAAAATCTTCAGGTAACTGCTCAAATTGTCCAGCTTCTAAAAGATTCCAGCTAAATTCATCAATAATGCGTACACTAGCAGTGCGCGTTGCCAAAATAACTCGTTTAATACGTCCTTCCAGTTCATCAAAAAACGGTTCAGTTGCAACGTGGTAATAAGAAAGTTTGATACTCATAATTTTAAGATAGGGTAGAGGATGTAGGAGAGAAAAAAATAGACCTCGTGCAAAAATTAATTCCTACCTTTGCGTTCCTTGCGTTCTTCTTTGCGCTCTCTGCGTTAAAAAAAAGATTTATGCAAGAGGTCTACAAATCGTGTTCTTTACCGACTAATTCCACGAATTGACCGAATTAACTGAGTATTGCGTTCAATTGCAGGATTAGTTAATACTTCAGTCCCCCGTCCAGGTTTAGCCGCACAAATTCCGTTTTGACTACCACCACCGTCACAAGCAACATCTGTTCCTCGAATTTTAGATACATCTTGAATTTGTTCTACAGAAGGCGATAATTTTGAATCTTGTTGATCTAATTTTATGGTGTTAGTATTCAAATTAGCTCGATTTAAAATGCTATCAACAGCCCTAACAGGAACTTGAGCATAAGCACTTGGTGTTAAAGCAGCAACACTGGTTAAAGTAATAATACCGAGCATAACTTTGAGTTGGTTGGCGTTGCGAATAGACATATTAGTGAGCCTCGTTTTGTGAATTATATTTGAGGTTTTAACCCCTTCACTAACTCAATAGGTTGGCTCTTGTTGTTTTATGCAGTAAGAAGTGAAAAATTTTTGAAAGTTTTTTTAACTCAAGTCTTGCGCCATTCTTGCTCGACCATAACACCTGCCCTTAAGCTTAAGTTCCACAAAATCAAGATAGGATCAGGCTGAGAGCTTGAAATAATGGTTAATCCAATATGAGACAGGTAATGATGTACCGAGATGAAGATGGCTATTGGATTGTGGAGTGTCCAAGCCTTAAGGGTTGCGTTAGCCAGGGAAAAACTAAAGAGGAAGCTCTAGCAAATATTAAGGAGGCAATTACAGGTTATGTTGCTGCTCTAGAAGCAGATGGTTTACCAGTTCCAGAAGAAAACTTTGAAACATTTCTGGTGGTTGTGTGAGCAAGCTACCTAGCATTTCTGGTACAGATTGTATTAAAGCTCTAGAAAAAGTAGGTTTCTATCAAAAGCGTAGAGAAAGTAGTCATATCATTCTGCGACGGGACGATCCATTTACACAAGTTGTTGTCCCAGACCATTCAGTATTAGCAAAGGGAACATTACGAGCAATTATCCGAGATATTGATTTAAGCGTAGATGAATTTATCGCATTACTATAATGCTTCGGAATTAGAAAATAGATCAGGTGCGATCGCGTATTTTGCCACTTGTGGTGTTAGATCAAGTTTGGTTGCGCCAGACTTGTATAGTGTGTCACAAAGCGCGATCGCATATCTGTTCCACCGCAACAGAAATATCTGGAAATGCTAAGGGTTGTATTGTTCCCGTCGTTAATGTCTGCTTAGTTGCATACTCTCCGTCTAAAATGTCTCGAAAGACTACTAGATGTAGCTTTTTGAGATTTACCACCCAATATTCTAAAATCCCTGCTTGTGCGTAGATTTTACTTTTGATCTCTAAATCTTTTTCTAAACTGGTATTTGCATACTCAATTAACCAAAAAATATTTTCGGGATTTGGATGATGCTCTCGATACTCGCGCCCCAAACGTTGGACAATAGCAATATCTGGTTCAGGTTCCGAGTTGTTGGGTAGAGTAATTGGTTTGGCTTGACGTATTGTGGCACGATTACCTAACAAATCTGCTAGATATTCTCCTGCTTCATGGCTGCAATAAGCATGAGGTTCCCCTTCCGGCGACATTTCAACAATTTCTCCGTTAAGTAATTCTACTTTGCGATCGCACAAAATCCCAGACTCAATCATCCGGTGATATTCGTCAATCGTCCACCTAGCAACAATCACAGTCATGGCGATTGATTCCTCTCAATCAATGCTTATATTTTTCTATGTTATAGCTGTTAGCTGTCTGCTTTTATTGAAAATGGTATAAAAGTCTCAAAAAAACTTTTTGTGACTAAACTGGTGGCATAAGCCATAACCTTAGTTAATTAATCGCCGATAAATACTAAAATCAAACTTACCTTTGCAACCAGTCTACTGATAATTGTTAATTGTTAATTGTTAATTGATTATGCGCCCTCGTCAGAGCATTATTGAATTGTTTTCCAAGTTTGTCCAATTTGAAGGCGATCGCTTTCATGCTTGGCTAACCGATGCTAAACTCCGTCGTAGTATGGAAACTTGCTTAAATCAAGCATCAGAGGCGACACCCTCAGAAAACTTTTGGGCGCTTTACTGGTACAATCTCTGGCATTCTCAGACTTCACACTTAGCTAAAGCACATCTTACAGCTTACTTACAAGAACCCTGCTACTGGACATCTCAAAAAATCGCTAGTGCTTTTGCGAGTACCCAGTACACATTATCAGATTGTTTTCAAGTTGCGATCGCCAACGTCGATACTGTCCTCAAAGGTTTTAACCCATCACAAGGTTTTCCTCTAAAAAACTACGCAGGCGCTATTTTTAGTAGTACTCTCCACACTATTCTCCGTCAGCGCCAAGAAATAGATATCTGCACAGACTATGCTTTATTACGCAAACTCAGCCAAAAAAGGTTAGTAGAATCTTTACAACAAGCAGGATTATCCCCAGAAAAGATAGCTAGTTATGTCTTAGCTTGGAATAGTTTTAAAACTGTATACGTCCCAACACAAGCAACAGCGACACGCAAACTAACTGCACCGGATAAAGAAACTTGGAATGCGATCGCAAATCTCTATAACCAACAACCAGGTGTAAAAGAATCTCACCCTGAAACAATAGAAAAATGGTTACTTGCTTGCGCTAAAGCTGCTCGTGCTTACTTGTACCCAACTCAAATTTCCTTAAATGCTCCCAAATCAGGAGAAAACGCTGAGGAATTTCTTGATTCACTCCCCGAAACTGCCACACCATCATTACTTACAGAGATAATTGTACAGGAAGAAGCACAAAGTCGAGCCGAGCAACTTGCCCAAATTAATACAGTTTTAACCACAGCATTAGCAGATCTCGCTCAAGAAGCAAAAACAATTCTGCAACTATATTATGCTCAAGAATTAACTCAACAGCAGATAGCCAAGCAATTAGACATAAAACAATATACCGTTTCTCGTCGGCTGACTAAAACTAAAGAATCATTACTACTGGCGCTAGGGCGTTGGAGTAAAGAGCAATTGCATATTTCCATGAATTCAGACGTATTAAAAGATATCAGTACTGTGCTGGAAGTGTGGCTGAAACTGCACTATGTTGAGGGGTAGATAAGTTTATCGCTTTCTAACGTTATTTTATTTTTTAACGCATTAGCCGCGCTAGCGGCTTCCCGCAGGGTAGGTACGCCAAGAAAGGCGCAAAGAGCGCAAAGGAGGAATTATTATGATTTTAGATACAGTTGTATTTGATTCTACAAATGTTTGGCTAGAGTTTTCGGAATTAGAGCAAAATCAAGCATGGCAGCAAAGCCAATCTTTTTCTAGTTCTTTTAGTCGCTGGAATGCTTATTTAAATCAAATCTGCCTAAAAGCTATACTTCCTTGGTTGCGCGAAGAATATTTAGCTAAAGCTACTATTTCGCCTGCAATTGCAGCTTTACCGAGTTTTTGGGAAGTGGTGAATGGTACAGCTATTGTTGCAGATAATATTCGTTTCGTATTAATTCCGAGCGAATCCACAGATTGTAGTGAATTGCGCGTACCGCAAGAATGGCTTGATATCCCTAGTTGGACTGCTGATTATTATCTCGCTGTACAAGTTAATCCTGATGAAAAAGGAGTAATGGTTTGGGGATATGCGACACATCAACAATTAAAAACAAAGGGAACGTATGATAGTAGCGATCGCACCTACTATCTACCATCAGAAAACCTCACACTCGATCTCAACGTCCTTTGGGTAGCGCGTCAACTAGGAATAGAAGAAACAACCCGTGTCCCTATCTCACCTCTCACTACCTTACCCTTAACTCAAGCTCAAAACTTAATCCAACGTTTAGGCAATCCTGCTATTACCTTACCTAGATTAGCAGTACCTTTTGAACTTTGGGGCGCATTGCTAGAACATGGCGGAACAAGGCAACAATTATACGAAAAACGCTTAGGATTGCCAGAGCAAAAATCTATAATTAATTGGCTGCGTAGTGGAGTTTCAGATATTGCTCAACAAATAGGCTGGGGAAAAATTGAATTACAACCCAGTTTTGCAGGAGGCAGAGGAGAAGAATTAACATCTAGTAAAATAATTCTATCTCGCCAATTGTACATTGCAGGTCAAAAATACGAATTACAAGTATTTCCTATAGGAAATTTAGAAGACTCTATTTGGCGTTTTGAACTACGCAATTCTACTATTGGTGGTTTAATTCCTGGTGGAGTTAAATTAAGACTTTTAACTGAAGACCTCCAAACCTTTGAAGGCAATGAAGATATTGCCCTCACAGCACAAGAAAGGCTTTATATAGATGTTTCTCTTGCACTTGAAGAAGGAATAGTTTGGGAAACAGAACCCTTACCAGAAAATTATGATCGAGAAATTTTACGCTTTTAATTTTATTCTCCTGACTCCTGACTTCTGACTTCTGACTCCTCCCGTAGAGGAACTGGATCATAACCGCCTGGGTGGAAGGGATGACAGCGTAGTATCCTTTTAACCGCTAACCAACTACCACGCCAAGCGCCAAAACGCTCAACAGATTCTAAAGCGTACTGGGAACAGGTGGGTTGAAACCGACAACTAGGGAGAAACAACGGAGAAATAAAAGTACGGTAGCCCCGTATTAACCACATAATTAAGGTCTTAATCATCGAAAAAATCTATATAGTGGAATAATTAAGTTATACTAAGCCCTGCAATTAAGCCTTTATTTGAGGACTGACGCAGGTTAAAAAAGTTAATAGTCTTCAAAGCTTAAGAAATTAAGGCTTATTCCTACGTTCCCAGTCCCCAAAGCCTGAATATTGGGTAAAAATGCGTAAGTCCTGTGTTTAACTCCTTGCCCTGGTTAGCATCCATTCCTAGTTTATGGCTCCAAATTGGTATTGTTGGAGTCTGGTTAGGAATTATTGTACTGTTAGCAGAATCTCTACATCGTTACACCGCAACTGACCCCGAAAAAGTGCGGAAAGTCGTTCACATTGGCACTGGCAATGTAATTTTATTCGCTTGGTGGTTTAATTTACCAGCTTGGTTAGGTATTACTGCTTCAATTTTAGCTAGTGCTGTTGCCCTCATTTCCTACAAATTCCCCATCCTTCCTGGTATTAATAGCGTTGGTCGTCAAAGCTTCGGCACATTTTTCTATGCCCTCAGCATTGGTATACTTGTTGGGTGGTTTTGGTATCTACATCAACCTCAATATGCAGCTATTGGCATTTTAGTGATGACTTGGGGTGATGGATTAGCAGCATTAATCGGTCAGCGTTTTGGTAAACATCCCTACATGGTTTGGGATAGCAAAAAAAGTTGGGAAGGTTCGATCGCAATGGCTGTAGTTAGCTATCTTATCACCAGCCTAATTTTATTCTTCGTTTATGGAAATATTTGGCAAACTTGGGTTGTTTCGCTAGCTGTTGCCTTGGTAGCTACAGGTTTAGAATCATTTTCCAAGCTAGGAATTGATAATTTTACGGTTCCTATTGGTAGTGCAGCAGTGTGTTTTTTCTTGATGCAACTACTCTCATTTAGTTAAGGAAAAGTGACACGCTTATGTGGAGAAAGTTGGCTTTCTCCACTTCAGAAATTATATATGATGATGAGAAAACTGCGATTACCAATCTGTTCCATGCGTTTCTTTATATGGTTCACCTTCAAATGGCTGCACACCTATGCTAGGGTAGGCATCATCAGTAGGGCCAAAGATTCGAGCGACTGCTTCCCAGAGGTACTGGGTCATACTTTCAAACCATGTGGAAAGACCCATAATATTCTTCTCCCTTATTTAACTAATATTTGGGATCGAAAATTTAAGAGAGAATATATCCCTCTATCCTCATTATGATTAAATGCTGAACTTTTAACGGTGGCTGCAATACTTATTTGATTATCTTTGCAATACTTTGCGATCAATTCCAAGAGCGATCGCCTTTTTCTGCAAGTTTATACACTTATCTTCAATAAACTTTATACTTAATTAATTTTAACTCAAAGCTTGCACCATTCTCGCTCAACCCCAGAACAAAGCCGCAAATAAATTTATGAGTTAAAGATTGCGATAAACCTCATCATCATTTCGCTTGCCTACTCTATAAACATCAACGATTTTTTGATCTTCATAAACGTAATAAAGTATACGAAATTCTCCTTGATCTACACGATACCCATCTGGTTCCCTTTTCAGCACCTTACAATCGTGGGGTTTCGGATTTCTGATTAAAGAAAATATTTTTGAGGCTACTTGCTTGTATTGCTTGGGTTGTAAATCTTTGAGATCTTTTTCAGCAGTATAAGCGATACGTAGTAGATAGCTTTGCTTCGGACTATCTTCATTCTTCACGGGCTTCCGTAATAGCTTCTAGCGTAGTAAAGCCAGTATTTTCTTCCTTAGCCTTACGAAGTGCAGCCGAATCTATCAGATCTTCTAGTGCCTCTAGACGCTGAAGATCCTCAATGCTAACAATTGCAGCAATAGGTTTACCACGCCGTTCTACTAAAATTCGCTCATGTCCAAATCCAACTCGGTTGAGCAAATCAGGAAAAAGCTTCCGAGCAATACTTGCTGCGATCGTATTCATAGTGTTTTATAGCAGTTAGCTTTTAGCAATTAGCTTTTTCAACTACTTGCACTGTATAGGTTTTAACTTTACAACTTGCAAAGAGCGCCTTAGCGGTTGTTATAGCTCTGATACTGATCATACTACAATTTGTACAATTTGCCCTTTTCGTACAAATTGATCTATTCACAGTCGAACTTGTTCAAGCAGCTTATATCAAAAATAATCAAAATCAATATACTTAGTTTTGGTAATAACTACTATAATTAAATTGCCATCTGGTGAGAGGTTGGGAAAATGAAAATTGATTGCGCTGATCTAGAGCAAATAGCATTACATGAAGAACTAACTATTAGTTCCAACGATTACAGTCTCCTGACTGACCTCTACCAGTTAACGATGGCGGCTTGCTATGTGGGTGAAGGCTTAGAGCAGCGCCAAGCAAGTTTTGAATTGTTTGTACGCCATTTACCGGAAGGTTTTGGCTATTTAATCGCAATGGGTTTAGAGCAAGCTTTAGACTATTTAGAAAAGCTGCGCTTTAGCCCTAGCCAAATTGCAGCTTTGCAAGCTACTGGAATTTTTGCTCATGCTCCTGCCCAATTTTGGTCATTATTAACAGAATTCAGGTTTACTGGGGATGTTTGGGCAGTGCCAGAAGGTACAGCTGTGTTTGCAAACGAGCCAATATTGCGGGTGGAAGCACCTTTATGGCAGGCACAGTTAGTAGAAACTTACCTACTTAATACGATTAATTACCAAACTTTAATTGCGACACGGGCTGCGCGTATTCGTGATGTAGCTGGGGCGCAAGCTAAGTTATTGGAATTTGGAACAAGAAGGGCGTTTAGTCCCCAAGCATCGCTGTGGGCTGCTAGGGCTGCTTTAGCCGCAGGGTTTGATGCTACTTCTAATGTGTTGGCGGCGCTGAAACTGGGTTGTCAACCTAGTGGTACAATGGCGCATTCTTTGGTAATGGCTTTAACAGCAACAAGTGGGAGTGAAGATGATGCTTTTATGACATTTCACCAATATTTTCCAGGTTCGGCGTTGTTGATAGATACTTTTGATGCGATCGCAGCAGCCGAAAATTTGGCAAAATTGGTAAAAGCTGGAGAAATACAATTAACTGGGGTGCGTTTAGATTCTGGGGATTTAGTAAAATTATCCCAACAAGTGCGTAGCCTTTTGCCTGATGTGACGATTTTTGCTAGTGGAGATATAGATGAGTGGAAAATTGCAGAACTTAAAGAGAAAGGCGCACTTATTGATGGTTATGGGTTGGGAACCAAGTTAGTTACAGGCGCACCTGTTAATGGAGTGTATAAACTGGTAGAAATTGATGGCATTCCTACCATGAAGCAATCGCTTAATAAAGTAACTTATCCAGGTCGTAAGCAAATCTTTCGTAAATTTGAAGCGGGTATTATTCAGAGAGATACATTAGGGCTATTTACAGACAGTCCACAAGCAGAACAGCCATTATTACAGATAGTATTTAAGCAAGGTGAAATAGTGCAACAACCAGAACATTTAAATGAAATTAGACAACGTACAATGGCTGCTGTTGCTAGTTTACCAACTGAAACACGCCGCATTAATTATCCTCAGTCTCCAAAAATAGAAATATCTACTAGCTTGCAGAAGTTGACTGAGAAAACGCAACTGGTGAGGAGTGTTAGATAATTTTTGAGATTTTTTGGAACGCCGATTAACCGCAGATAAATGTCGATAAAATTGACTTAGGTAATAAATTTGATGAAAATAGCTTTATTTGGTACGAGTGCTGATCCACCTACAACGGGGCATCAAACTATTATTAGTGGCTTATCCCAATGTTATGACTTAGTAGCAGTGTGGGCTTCTAATAATCCTTTTAAACAGCATCAAGCGCCCCTAGAACATCGGGCTGTGATGCTACAGTTACTAATTAATGATATTGCTGAAGAGCGTAACAATATTATTTTGGCTCAGGAATTTAGCAGTACTAGGACAATAGAAACTGTAGAAAAAGCTCGCCCACGTTGGTATGATGCTGAGTTTACTGTGGTTATTGGTTCAGATTTAGTGCAGCAGTTGGGTAGTTGGTATCGGGCTAAAGATTTGTTACAGCAAGTCAAGATACTGATTGTGCCACGTCCAGGCTATGCTGTAGACGAAGCTGGTTTAGAGAGACTCAGGCAATTAGGGGCATCGGTGGCGATCGCACAACTAAATGCACCTGAGATTTCATCTACAGCTTATCGTGAAATTAAAGATCCACAAGCTTTAACACCCACTGTTGAAGCTTATATTCATCAACAACATTTGTACGAATGCCAGAAAGCGGCACAAAAAAGATTACAGATTCGTTAAAAAAGCTACCATTAGCCGATTTTAAAGTCGGTGTTGATAATGTAATTTTCTCAGTTGATACAGCCCAAAATAGATTGATGGTGCTGTTAGTTATGCGACAGGATGAACCATTTTTGGATCAGTGGTGTTTACCAGGGACACTTGTACGTCATGGCGAATCTTTAGAAAATGCCGCTTATCGTATTTTGGCTGAGAAAATTAAAGTCGAGAATTTATATTTAGAACAATTGTATACCTTTGGCGATCCTGGTCGAGATCCTAGAGAATCTCCCTCTAGTTTTGGTGTACGTTATCTATCTGTAAGTTACTTTGCTTTAGTAAGGTTTGCCGATGCCCAACTAATTGCTAATGGTGTCAGTGGTATTGCTTGGTATCCAGTCAAGCAAGTACCGCAATTAGCTTTTGACCATAACGAAATTTTAGAATATGGTTATCGCCGTTTACGCAATAAATTGGAGTATAGTCCGATTGCTTTTGAAGTATTGCCAGAAGTCTTTACTTTAAGCGATCTTTATCAGCTATACACTACTGTTTTAGGTGAAAACTTCTCTGATTATTCTAATTTTCGCACGCGGTTACTAAAGCTAGGCTTTTTATCTGATACAGGGTTAAAAGCTTCACGTGGCGCTGGTCGTCCTGCTAGTTTATATCGGTTTGATGCTGAAGCATTTGCTCCGTTAAAGGATAAACCATTAGTATTTATTTAGGTTGTCAGTTCATAAACTTCTTGCACAAGCCGATAAATTTTGCCTTTCATCTACGTTTATCTGCGTGCATCTGCGGTTAATTTAAAAAACACAATTTTTGCAATAAGTAGAATATTTATAGAGAAAAAATATTATGAAATTAGCGATCGCACAACTTAATCCCACGATTGGTGACCTCACTGGTAACGCCCAACAAATATTAACTGCGGCTAGAATAGCTGCGGAACAGGGAGTTAGTCTGTTACTGACACCAGAGTTATCTTTATGTGGATATCCACCACGAGATTTATTACTAAATCCTAGTTTTGTAGAATCAATGGGAGAGGTGTTGCAAAAACTAGCAGAAGATTTGCCACCCCAGTTAACTGTTTTGGTAGGAACAGTTGATTTAAATGACGAAGCACATCTATCTGGTGGTAAACCTTTATTTAATAGCATTGGTTTATTACAAAATAATCAAATCCAGCAGATATTCCATAAACGATTGTTGCCTTATTACGACGTTTTTGATGAATATCGCTATTTTGAACCTGGACTTAAAAGTAATTCTTTTACATTAAACTTAGATGAATCTTCCCTAAAAATTGGTGTGACTATTTGTGAAGATCTTTGGAATGACGAAGAATTTTGGGGTAAACGTAGCTATACAGTAAATCCGATAGCTGACTTGGCACACCAAGGCGTTGATTTAATTGTAAACTTATCAGCTTCTCCCTATACAAATAACAAGCATAAATTACGGGAAGCAATGTTAAAAGCAGCAGCTACCCGTTATCAGCAACCGATTATTTATGCTAATCAAGTTGGGGGGAATGATGACTTAATTTTCGATGGTAATAGTGTAGGATTTAATCGTGCTGGTAATGTAGTTGGTCGCGCCTGCGCTTTTGAAACAGATTTATTAATACTAGAATTTGATCAACAGCAAAAAGATTTAATGCCCGCAACTATACAACCGCTACCAGAAAACGCAGATGAGGAAATCTGGAAGGCGCTTGTATTAGGTGTGCGGGACTACACAAGGAAATGTGGATTTAGTAAAGTAGTATTAGGTTTAAGTGGTGGTATAGATTCAGCAATAGTAGCTGCGATCGCATCTGAGGCATTAGGTAAAGAAAATGTTTTTGGTGTGTTGATGCCTTCGCCTTACAGTTCCGATCATTCCGTCAAAGATGCTTTAGAATTAGCGAAAAATTTGGGGATTAAAACTCAAATATTAGCAATTGGCGAATTGATGGAAGGTTACGACAAAACCTTAGAACCGTTGTTTGCTGGTACAGAATTTGGACTAGCAGAAGAAAATATTCAATCGCGGATTCGGGGTAATTTATTAATGGCGATCGCTAATAAATTTGGTTATCTGCTACTATCCACTGGTAATAAATCGGAAATGGCAGTAGGTTACTGTACATTATACGGAGATATGAATGGGGGATTAGCTGCGATCGCAGACGTACCTAAAACCCGTGTTTATTCCTTATGTCAATGGCTAAACCAAAATAGTAAGAAGAATTCCGAATCAGAAATCATCCCCAACCATATCTTAATTAAGCCACCTAGCGCAGAACTAAAACCAGGGCAAGTCGATCAAGATTCACTGCCAGCTTATGAAATACTTGATGATATTTTAGAACGTTTAATTCACAAACATCAATCGCCAACTGCGATCGCTGCTGCGGGTCATGATTTAAATATAGTAAATAAAGTAGTAAAACTTGTTACCCGTGCTGAATTTAAGCGTAGACAAGCGCCCCCAGGATTAAAAATTACGGATCGTGCCTTCGGTACAGGTTGGCGGATGCCTATAGCTAGTCGGTACAGTAGCTTAACATAAAGGCTAGTCATTACTCAAGTGAGGAGGGAGGAGAGAGGAGAGAGGGGAAAGGAATAATTGTTAATTGATAATTGTTAATTGATTCACTATGTCAGATGAAGATTTACGCGGAGAAATTTATCGAGGGTGGTTAATTGTGCTGATGGCGCATGAGGATATGTATTTTTATGAAATTCATAGCCCAGAAGGTTACATCAATCGTAATCTAAGTCCATGTGATACAACGCAAGAAGCGATCGCTTCTGGTAGACAAGACATTGATGCAGTAATCCAAATCTTTGACGGACTTGATGTGACATCATCCTCTGCAACCTCCCAAGAGTAGTTGATACGTTGGGTTTGTTCATTTATTTCAGGACTTACGCAAAACTGTATTCTAACCATCTGTAGGGGCGAACAATTGTTCAACCCTACTATATATAGGGGTTCTGCGTAAGTCCTATATTTAATACCGCTAACATGGAACTTAGTTTCCTTGTGTACAACACCTTGACAGAAACAAAAGTTTTATTTAGTAGTCAATGTGTTAAACGTGGCATATACAAAACTTTTACTGGTCAAATTATCAATGCTGATACCAATGGAACTATGAACAATATTGGTGTTGGATTAAGGTTAAATCACTCAATAATTACAAGCTGATGAGCAAAAAGTCCAAATCTTGGGTGTTATCAATTTGTTTGGGGTTATTTCTGTGGTTAAATCTAATCACTCCAAGCTATGCCGCAAAGGCATCAACAGATGCCCAAATTATACACGTTCTTGATCGCCTAACCTACGGGTCACGACCTGGGGATATAGCCAAAGTCAAGTCAATGGGAGTAAAAGCTTATATTCAATCTCAGCTAAATCCAGACTCCATACCCCAACCCTCGTCTTTGACTGAACAGTTGAATCGTTTAGAATTATTGCAGCTTACTCCAGTGGAACTGAGAAGGGAGTATGAACAGCATCAACCTCGCCAGCGCAGGCAAAATCCTAATCCTAAATCTGTCCTACCTGCTCCTCAGTGGCTGAGGATGCTTCTGGAACAAGCTGTTGATGGGCGTATGCTCCGAGCTATCTATAGCCCCCGCCAAGTGCAAGAAGTGATGGTGGACTTCTGGTATAACCACTTCAACGTCTATTCTGCTAATGCTCTCACTCGCCTGTGGTTAGGTTCCTACGACGAACAAGTTATCCGACCTCATGCGCTAGGGAAATTTCGCACTCTCTTAGGTGCTACTGCCAAACATCCAGCTATGTTAGCTTATCTTAATAACTGGCTGAATACAGCGCCAGGAAGCAAAGGTGTGCGTGGTAATTTTAAAGGATTGAACGAGAACTATGCGCGGGAGTTGTTAGAGTTACATACTCTCGGTGTCGATGGCGGGTATACCCAACAAGATGTGATTGCTTTAGCTCGAATTTTAACTGGTTGGGGATTTACTCCTGCTCCTAGACAGCCGGGAACAAATGCGGATACTGACCGCACCGTGGGTAACTTTTATTTTGATCCCGATCGCCACGACTTTGACGATAAAGTTTTTCTCGGACAAACTATTAAAGGTACTGGCATAGATGAAGGTGAAAAAGCATTAGATATCCTAGCGCGTCATCCGGCAACTGCACGTCATATTAGTTATCAGCTTGCTCAATACTTTATTGCTGATCAACCGCCTGTAGCGCTCGTAGACCGTCTAGCCCAGCGTTTCCTACAAACCGATGGTGATATTAAATTAGTTTTAGACACTCTATTTAATAGCAGTGAATTTTTCAACCCAGAATACTACAAAGTTAAGTTAAAAACACCTTACCAGTACGTTATGAGCGCTATTCGCGCCACAGGCACAAAGATCAACAATTTCCGAAAAATTGATGGTACTTTAAGGCAGATGGGAATGGCTCTTTATGGTTGTGAAACTCCTAACGGATACAAAAACACAGAACAAGCATGGTTAAACCCAGATGCGATGATTCGTCGGATTAGCTTTGCTAAATCATTCGCTGAAGGTAGGTTGGGGGGAGAGAAATTAACTGATGCTCAACAGTTAATTAACACTTTGGGTAATAATTTATCTCCTAAAACCAAAAGTGTAATTGATAGCAGCGATCGCAAACTGCGTGTGGCATTAATTTTGGGCAGTCCTGAATTTATGAGGCATTAATTAATTTAAAAATTACCAACTATGCTCATGAGATAATTTAGGGTTTTAATTCTATGAATAGACAAAAGTTTTTATATTTAACAGGGCTGTTTGGATCTTCAGTTCTTTTAGGAATTGGCACTCATGGTTGGGCAGCCAAAGCTATCAACAATAGCAACAATAATCATAAAAGATTGGTTGTAATCTTTTTACGGGGTGCTGTGGATGGTCTAAATGTAGTGGTTCCGCATGAGGAAACTGCTTACTATGATGCCCGCTCCTCAATTGCTATTCCACCTCCAGGGGAGGCTTCAGGCTGTCTGAATTTAGATGATCAATTTGGTTTGCACCCAGCATTAAATTCCTTAATGCCTTTGTGGAAACAAGGCAGTTTGGCATTTGTTCATGCTTGCGGTTCTTCCGTTCAGACGCGATCGCACTTTGATGCCCAAGAGTATATGGAAAATGGTACTCCAGGTATCAAAAAAACATCTGATGGCTGGATGAATCGACTCCTGGGTTTTATGTCACCTACTACACCTGTGCGGGCGTTGAACTTGGGACAAACCACGCCACGTATATTAACTGGCAAAATGCCGATCGCCACCATAGCACTTAGCAGAGGTATAGCTCGTCCTTTACCTATAGACTTACCTGAAACTGGGGCAGCTTTTGACCAACTTTACACTGGTAATGATTCTTTGAGTAAAGTTTATCAATCAGGCAGAAGAGCTAGACAACAATTGCTGGTTGATCTACAGCAAGAAATGATTCAAGCTAATAATGGTGCGCCTCTACCCACAGGTTTTGCCCCTGACGCGCAAAAACTGGCGCAAATTATGGTCAAAGATGCTGATGTTAGACTTGCTTTTCTCGCGCTGGGTGGTTGGGATACTCATGTGAATCAAGGTAGTAGCACAGGGAACTTGGCGAGAAATTTAAAATCACTGGGCGATGGTTTGTCTGCTTTAGTAAAAGGTTTAGGCGCTCTTTACTCAGATACGGCAATTGTTGTAATGTCTGAGTTTGGTCGTACTGTACGTGAAAACGGTAACGGTGGTACGGATCATGGACATGGCAATGTCATGTGGGTTCTTGGTGGTGGCATCAAAGGTGGTAAGGTATACGGCGAGTGGCCTGGTTTATCTGAATCTGAGTTATTTGAAAAGCGTGATTTAGCTGTTACTACTGATTTCCGAGAAGTAATGTCTAATATTTTGCAGAGTCATTTACAACTAAATACAGATAAAATTAGTCGAGTATTTCCTAATTATGAACCTAGTAATAAAATTCAGTTGTTGTGACCAAAATCTATTACATTGACATTTATTTCCCGTTAACTTTCTTCTTGCCTCTTTTCCCCTTAACCAAGCAGTATTAAACCGTAAAGAACCCCCTCCCCTTAATAAGGGGAGGGGGCAGGGGGGTGGGGTTTCTTCTAACTAAAAAACCGCTAGATTTTTTGATATGCCCAAAGACTCGATTTTAATCAAACAACGCTTAACTCCCTACCTATTTTTACTCCCAGCACTTTTACTTTTGGGACTAACAGTTTTTTTACCTGCGGGTCAAGCCTTTTTACTGAGTTTCACCCGCTATGAATATGACCTGACTCAATTACCGAAATGGGTAGGTTTTGCTAACTTTAGCCGCCTTTGGAAAGATCCTGTATTTTGGCAGACTTTATGGAACACATTTTTATATCTAGTATGTGTAGTGCCAATCTTAGTAATTGCACCTTTAGGTTTAGCAATTTTAGTCAACAAAAAACTTAGAGGAATTAACTGGTTTCGAGCATCATTTTATACACCTGTAGTTATTTCAATGGTAGTAGCTGGTATTGCCTGGAAATTTATTTATGCAGAAAATGGTTTTATAAATCAGCTAATTAAAATGTTAGGTATCGGTGCTATCCCTTGGCTAACCAGTCCTCAATTAGCAATTTTTAGTGTAATGGCAGTAACAATTTGGAAAGGACTAGGCTATTACATGGTAATTTATCTAGCTGGATTACAAGCAATTCCCGCAGAACTTTATGAAGCTGCTGCAATTGATGGTTCAGATGGAATTAGTAAACATTGGGATATTACCGTACCTTTAATGCGACCTTATCTAGTGTTAGTAGCAGTAATTTCTGCGATCGCAGCGACTAAAGTATTTGAAGAAGTGTATATAATGACCCAAGGAGGGCCAAGTAATAGTTCTAAAACAGTTGTTTATTATCTGTATGAGCAAGCTTTTAGAAATTTTGAAATGAGCTATGCTTGTACAATTGGATTAGTATTGTTTTTAATAATTTTTGGACTTTCAATTTTAAATTTAAAATTATCTCAAGGGCAAAATCTCACCCTCAAGTAATCAAATTAGGATTTATATCAAGTTCGGTCGATTAACCATAATATGCGTAAGGGCGGGTTAAACCCAGATATTTATCAGTAGCAAAGTTTATCTGTCAACCCACCCCTACAAGTCAATATCTTCCCAGGGGACTCTCTCAGTGAATAGCTGCGTAGATTTTCTGGATAATCTACGCCGAATCTGCCACTTTTAAACAAAATTAAAACCAGGAGTTTCAGCCGAAATCTGACCCTTAACCAAATTCACACCCTGCAACACCGCCACCAACTCATCCGATGCACTCATTCCAGTACTACCATCATTGTCAATAAAAATGCTTGTCCCCCCTGGCACACCACTAGGCGATGAACCTAAGAAATAAGTCAAATTGTTAGCTAACTCCACTACATCTTGACTCACTTTAAAATCCTTAATCAACACATAATCGTTAATTCCCTTGGTAGAAATATCGCCATCATTGTAGTTACTTCCCACCATAAAGATATCGCTACCAACTCCACCAGTAAGTGTATCTATTTCACCTACCCCAAAACTGGTAGGGTTATACCCACTTAAGGTATCATTGCCACTTCCACCTTCTAGTTGGTTATTACTGCTATTACCACCCAAGAAGTCATCAAAATTAGAACCAATTAAATTTTCAATCTGACTCAAATTATCACCCTGTGCATAGCCACCTGAATATGTAGCTGTGGCTAAGTTGACGTTGATTGCACTATTTGAACTGGAATAAATAACTGTATCAATTCCATCACCACCATCAAGGCTATCAGCACCAGAGTCACCCACTAAAATATCATTTCCGCCTCTGGCTTTTAGGATATCGTTACCATTACGACCAACCAGAGTATTACTTCCATCATCTCCGGTTAAAGTGTCGTTATGTGCTGACCCAGCTATGTCTTCAATATTTAAGAAGCTATCTCCTGTGGCATCTCCACCTGTCGCTGTACTGTCAAATAAATTAATATTGACACCAGATTTTGATGTGGCATAGTTGATTTGATCTTTACCCTCACCACCATCTAGGACATCTGCCCCTGCACCTCCAGTGAGGAGATCTTGACCTGCGGCACCTAATAAGGTGTCGTCACCGTTGTCACCATACAAGAAGTCATTGGCGATGCCTCCTGTGATTGAATCGTTGCCACTACCACCATAAATCACTTGATTGGCGTTACTTCCTGTCAGGGTGTCATTAAATTTAGAACCGATGAGGTTTTCAATGCTGGTTAATACATCAAACTCAGCATCTCCACTTCGATTAATTCCTGAGTTGAGGTTGACGTTGACACCAGCATTGGATGTAGCGTAGGTAGCTGTATCAGTACCGCCTTCACCATTAATGGTATCTGCCCCTGCACCACCGTTAAATGTGTTGTTTTCAGTGCTTCCGGTGATGACATCATTGTAGGATGAGCCGATAACTCCTTCTATGCCTGTTAATGTGTCGTTGTTGGCATAACCACCACTGGCTGTATTTGCAGCTAAGTTAATGTTGATTGCCGCTGTTGATGTGGCGTAAGTTACTTGGTCTTTTCCTGTACCGCCGTCAATATAGTCACTCAAAATTGTGGCTTTGATCGTATCGTCGCCAGCGAGGGCGCGATATTCAATAAAATCAAGATTAGTAGCATTACTGCTCAGGTTGTTGTTTAAAGCCGTTCCTGTAACTATACCTTGACGAACTTCATACGCACCGATATCAATTTGATTGTTAAAGATGCGGGCAGATCCACGTTGGTCTGTACTTAATGCGCCAGTATTATCCCCTTTATTGATAGCGGGACTTCCAGGCAGTAATGCCATTGTTTGAGTTGTACCGCCGTTGTTTTTTAGTGATCCAAGGAGGGCATCGGGGTTAATAATATCGCTGCCGATAGTACCTGTAGTTGCTGTACCAATTAAGTTATAACCACCTGAACTGAAAGTTGAATTGGTAGTGCTAACAAAGTCGGGAACAAAATTGGCAATGTTACCTGCAATTATTGTATTCTTGGCTGTAATTGTGCCTGATTCGTTATAAATCCCGCCACCATGATTGGTTTTGTTAGCACTAATAGTACTACTTGTAATCGCGATCTTGCCCTGAGTTTGATTAAAAATGCCAGCACCAGCAATTGTTGCTATATTATTACCAATAGTGCTATTAGTAATGTCTTTTATTTCGCGGGATGCACTATTAAAAATACCACCCCCAAGTTGTGCGGCGGTGTTATTACTAATAGTGCTATTGCTAATGCCAAGTATTGTGCCACCACTACTGTTGAAAATGCCGCCACCAAAAACTGTTGCGGAGTTATCACTAATAGTGCTACTCGTAATACTTAAACTACCATCGTTGTAAATACCGCCACCTGAGTTATTCGGACTATCTCCAGTAGCTTTCCCTTTACTAATTGTCATGCTGTCAATACTGACAACTGCACCATTACTAACTTTAAAGATGCGAAAGTCACTGGTTGCTTGAGTGCTACGGGTAACTATTAATTTATCTGCGCCAATGCCTAAAAGATTTACTCCAGCCTCTCCAATATCTGGTAGGACAGTAAGTAGGTTAATTGTCTGTTGTTGAGTATTATCTAAGTCAAAAATAATATCTTCTACGCCCAAGTCAGCATTGGCATATATGATTGCTTGACGCAATGAACCAAGACCTTCGTTGTTGGTATTGGTAACGTGAAAATTTTTGTCATCTACAGGGTTAACTGTATAGGTAAAAATTTGGCTATTAGTATGGACACCATCGGAAATGTTTAAGATAATTTCTGATGTGCCAAATTGATTGGCAGTTGGAGTTAAGCTGATTTGACGCTGTTCCCCACTACCGCTAAATGTAATATTTGATGGTGTGATTAAGTTGGTGTTGCTGGATGTGGCGGTGAGTGTGAGATTGTTAAGATCGCTATTACTGTCAGCAATAGTGAAGTTAATATTTACAGCAGGTGTGTCTTCATCGACTGTTTGGTTGGGGATGGCGGAGGATGTTGGAGAACCGTTAGCTGCGTTGACTGTATAAGTAAAAGTTTCGCTGGTGGTATTACCACCATCGGAAAGGTTTAAGGTTATTTGGGATTTGCCTGATTGATTGGTATTTGGGGTGAAGGTGACGGTGCGATTGTTGTTACTACCGCCAAATGTAATATTTGATGGTGCGATTAAGTTGGTGTTGCTGGATGTGGTGGTGAGTGTGAGGGTATCAATTGGGGTATCAAGATCCGCAATATTGAAGTTGAGAGTTCTGGGTGTGTTTTCATCAACTGTAAGGTCAGAGATGACATCAATTGTGGGACTGGCACTTTCATAAGCGCCGATGTCTAGGCGACCTCCATCTAAACGTTGATGGTTTCGTTGGTCAATGGCTGTTGTATCTTTAAAACTGGAGTCGCCTGCGTTGATGGCGGGACTGTCTTTCAGTAAGGCTATTGTTTGAGTTGTGCCACCGTTGTTTTGTAGTGTACCAAGTTTGGCATCAACGTTGGTGATGTCGGTATTTTGGAGGGTATTTTTTATATTAGTGGTGTTGCCAATTAAGTTGTAGCCATTTGATGTGAGTCTGCCACTAAAGTCGGGGCCACCACTGCTACCACTCTTAATAAAGTTACCTGCAATTATCGTATTCTTGACTGTGATCTCGCCACGAATGTTAAAGAAGTTAAAAATGCCGCCACCAGAATTTCCTCCCGAGTTACTACTTATGGTGCTATTGCTGATGCTGCTATTTGCGCCTTCGTAGTAAAAAATGCCGCCACCAGCGTTTGATGACGAGTTACTACTTATGGTGCTATTGCTGATGCTGCTATTTGTGTCTTCATAGTTATAAATGCCGCCACCATTTTCTGCCGAGTTACCACTAACGGTGCTACTGGTGATACTAATTGTGCTAGCATTATAAATGCCGCCACCATGATATGCTGAGTTACCACCGAGGGTGGTATTACTGATGCTTAATGTACCTAGGTTGTAAATTCCTCCGCCATAATTACTACTACTAACTTTGCCATTACTAATTGTCATGCCGTCAATACTGACAACTGCACCAGCATTAACTTGAAAGATGCGAAAATCACTGGTGGCTTGAGGGCTACGGCTAACTGTTAATTTATCTGCACCTAAACCTTGAAAGTTGACTCCAACATCTCCAATATCTGGTAGTACAGTAAGTAGGTTAATTGTCTGTGGTTGGCTAGTATTGAAATTAAATATAATATCTTCTACGTTGACATCAGCATTGGCATCTATGATGGCTTGACGTAATGAACCCGCACCTGAATCGTTGGTATTGGTAACGTCAAATTCTGTGTCGTCTACTGCGTTAACTGTTAAGTTGACAGTTGCAGAGTTACTATCAATGGTTCCGTCATTAGCAGTGTAGGTGAAGCTGTCTGTGCCGTTGTAGTTGTCTGCGGGGGTATAAATCAGGTTGCCGTTGTCGTTGGTTAGAGTTCCGTGACTAGGTTGAGTAAAGTTACTCAAGGTCAGGGAATCACCATCAGCATCAGTGTCGTTAACGAGTAAGCTGCTAATAGCAATGGTTAAAGCTGTATCTTCATCAGCGTTGAAGCTATCATTGTTGGCAACGGGGGCTGTATTTGACCCTGCAACTGTTTCGGTAAAGGTTCTACCAAACAAATCGTCGTTATTAAAGTCATCACCACTAGCAATTGTTCCTGGGGTAACGTTGCCTGTGGCATCGCTGGCATTATTTCCAGAGAAGCTGACATTGGTGAGGTTGACAGTTGACAAGGTTGTGGGCATTCCCCGGTTATTGCCATTGGTATTGGTAGTGGATTTCATGGCGAATATCGCTCCACCTAAGCCAGAACCATTTTGAGCGCCACTGCCACCAGTAGTTGTGTTGTCGTTGAAAGCAGTGTTCTCAATGTTGAGAGTACCACTACGAACAAAGATAGCCCCCCCCATCCCAGCACCGCCGCCGCCGCCGTTGCCGCCACCGAAGCCACCGAAGCCACTGCTGCTGCCGCCGCCGCCGCCGTAGCCGCCTAAGCCGCCGCCGCCGTAGCCGCCTAAGCCGCCTAAGCGCCTGCCGCCATTGCCGCCGCCGCCGCCAAAGCCGCCGTTGCCGCCCCTGCCGCCATTGAAGCCACTGCTGCCGCCGCCATTGCCGCCGCCGCCGCCAAAGCCGCCGCCACCGCCGTTGCCGCCGCCACCGCCGCCACCGCCGCCACCGCCGCCGAAGCCGCCGAAGCCGCCGTCACCGCCATTGCCGCCGAAGCCGTAGCTGCTACCACCGCTGCCATCGCCGTAGTAGCCGGCGTTGCCGCCGTTGCCGCCGTTGCCGCCGAAGCCGCCGAAGCCGCCACCGAAGCCATTGACGCCATTGCTGCCGTTGCCGCCGTCGTTGCTAGGATTTCTCACGACATTTAGCCCCATGCCGCCGCCTCTGGCGAAGCCACTGCCGCCACCAAGTGCCTTATTAGCTGAAAATGTTGTCCCTTTAACCGTAACGTTGCCACTATAGATAAACAAAGCACCGCCCATGCCAGCACCGCCGCCAGTACCATTTGTCCCTTGCGCTAAACCATTTTTTAGCGTCAAGCTATCAAATGTCACCGTGCCACTTTTGACAAAGAACAGCCGTTTAGTATCGTCGCCACTGATGAAATGATTGCCACCATTAATAGTCAGGGATACATCTTCATTGATTAGAGGCAAATCTCCACTGAGGGTAATATCGCCTGTAATATTTATAACGTCGTCTGTCGCGTTGGTTTTTGAGTTAGTCAGAGCATCTCGTAATTCTTCAAAAGTATCGACATCATTAAATACGTTAGCCATAATTTGTTCCTGATTAGGTGCAGTGTTGGTGATCGAACTAGAAAAACGAGCCGGAATAATTTAGTAGTAAATTAGCCAGCAAGAATTTATTTAAAGTCAAGTCAAAAAAGCTTTGACCCTGATAGAAATTGATTTAGTGATGAAAATTTAGTAGAGAGCTTTATAAACTTAACAAACTATCAAGAGTAAAAACATTAAAAAAAAAACTATTATGGCGAACCTGCTTTTATTAGTCCGGGATAAAAAGTGCTGTAGAACCACGTAAACTGAGACAGCAATTGACCCTGAATCCTATTGGGAATCAAATGTTGTTGAGGCGGTTTGAGAGTGGAGTATGTTTGATGAGTATATTTGTAGCGATAGTAGCTGTCACTTTCATGGGGTCTAACTTGAAGGTTTTGCAAATCTACATCAAAATCTTTTAGCCCCAACCACTGAAAAATCCCCTGTAATGCGGCTTCTGGTTCACTCAACAAATCTTCAAATACTACATAATATAAGTGTTGTTGAAGTTGAGTATCTAGATCTTGTAAGGCTTCAATAGAACTTAAGGGCGCACCAACTACTCCACCACTGGCAAACAATTTTTCGGCTCGTTCGTAGGGTGATAAATTAGCTAAATGATCTGGAAAATCCAGCAGTAATGTTTGTTGATGTTTGGCTTCTATTGACCCATAAATCTGTCCTAACTCCCGCACGCAGACCAGCATTTTAAATTCTGGGTCTATGTGGTTTACTGTTTGGATATGCTGTAACCAGCCGCGATTTTTGTCTACTACGTAAGGCTGTTTTGTTTCAGCAAACCAGCCAGTAATAAAACCCCGAAAAGCATTGAGTAGACGTTGGTAAGTTTGCTTAAAATCAACATCAAGTTGAGCTAACAGAAACTCACTATCGCTGAGGTTATAGCGCAAACCCATGAGAGTCTGACACAGTGGCGAACTATGCCCCGTACAATAAATATCAGGATGATGGGAGAGAAGTTGACAAAGTAGTGTTGAGCCTGCTCGCGGTAAGCCAGTGACATATATTATTTTCATTAAGCTGGTAATTTTAGTGTTAAACCAATGCAACTAGCGATGTTAATACCAGATAATTAGCTAGGGTTAGCAATAATTGAGGTATTTCTATTTATGCCCTCTCTAGTCATGCCTGTAGCGTAGATACCCTGATATTCCTGGTTATTATTGAGTCGCCAAATCTGCCAAAGTTAAAAACTTAATTTGGTTAAAACTTAACTTTATATGAATTATAGTTGAGTTTCTTAAAACAGATACAGATCATCAAATAAATTACATTATTTTAACTAAAAGATAATCAAAGACTATCAGTTAGCAATAAGTAGCTGGGTAGCAATAACCGTAACATTTAAACTTGTCATTAGTAATTGTTAATTGTCAAAACCTCTTTTCAAACTCTACAGTTGCCCGACTATCTCCCGATAAATCTGTCGAACCACGCAACAAAGTTTCCTCATTTACTCGGTAGCGTAAACTGTATTGAGGTAACTGTTCAGCAGTCAAATTTGTCAATATAGATGCCGAGAATTGAGGAGTAAAATTAAATCCAGCTTCAGCACCTAATCCTAACGTCGAAGTCCGATTTTCTGGGTTAGTAATTACTGTAGGGAATAATCTAAACTCACTCAAACCAATAGCATTACCAATAGTATTTTGGATATTACCCAAAAACGCAGATCCAGCTAAATTTGCTAATCCTAACGTAGTATCTCCTCTACCCAAAGTATCCACGAAACCACCACCCAATAAAGCAACAATTTCGGCTTCGCCACGGGCAGGATTACTTTTTAGCTCTAAGTTTTCTGCAAATTGATTAGCCGCACCTCTGACTGTCGCTTCAATGCGTATTGTTTGTAAACCACCTAAGTTAGTTGCAGGAATATCACTAATTTCAGCAGACAAAGGATCTGCAATAATCTGCCTACGAGTAGTTTCTGGAACCACAGCGACTAACCTGACATCTAAATTGGGTACAAGTCCTTGATATGGTAAAAACTCTGCTGTTTGGGCATAACCACCCGCTAACCGAAACTGGGTAGTAAATAAATTCACTTGACCGCGGTCTAGTTTTACTGTCCCCTCTGGGCGAATATTATCTAGAGTACCGTTGATAGTCAAATCGCCTTTAGCCAAAAAGTTTAAAACTGGTGGGCGTGTAATTTGTACCCCATCCCCAAGGCTAATTTTTAAGTTATTAAACTCCGCTATACCGCTATTTGCCTGCGTTTGAGCAGTACCACCAGATGCCGCAGATGCGTTAGTGGTTGGCGTTTCTTCTAATAGTACCTGACCATTAACTAATTCAATTTGACCACCAATTTTGGGATTTAATGCTGTACCTGTGAATACTGCACTACCTTGAACGCCTCCGCTATAACGTCCTTTAATATTTAAAGCAATTTGATCGAGAGCAACAGTTAGGGGGTTTTCTACTTGCTGCGGGCGAGTTATCGGAATTATTCCAGAAGCTACTACTTGACCTTTACTAAACTTACCCCGTAAGTTTTGGACATTAATTTGACCAAAATTAAATAATACTTGTCCTGTTACTTCAGTTAAAGGTTCAGGGAATGCTTGAGCTTGAACTGTGGCATTATTTATTACAGCAATTCCGTCAGCATTGAGTTGTTGAATTTTTCCTGCCAGTGGGTCAACTGTTCCTCGAACGGCAAGATTTACCTTACCCTCACCATTAACCCAAGCAACTTGTCCACGAGAGAGCAAGTTTAATAATGCTAGTCCCTCGTTTTGCACGTTCATATCTACACTAATTTCATTGCTGGTTGGTAACTTTGTTGCAAAGGGTAGCTTATAAGGTACGCTGCCATTGATCCGAAGTGGTTCGGTACCAGAAACAACTGCTGTACTATAAAAATTCAACCGAGCATCATCATAGCTAAAACTGCCCTGTGCAACTTGAATAGCTGTTTGGTTTAGTGTGCCTTCAGCTATGGTAATTTCTCCTCTAGAGCGAGGATTTTCAAGACTACCTGCAATGGTTGCACTGGCATTAAGCTTGCCAGTTATATCAACAGGTACATCTACAAAATCATTGAGTACTTCAACCGGGAAATTTTGTATTCGTAACTGACCTGATTGTTCACCACTACCAACGGTTCCAGAAAAAGCTACTAAGCTTTGGTCAGTTTGAATTCGTAAGGGTAGAAAAGTCAGTACGCCTTTATCAAAGCTGCCTTGAACGATGACTTGATCTGCTTTATATTCATCCCATTGCCAATTTTGACCATCAATCGCAAAACTGGCGCGGATGCCACTTTTTAATGATCCAGCAATATTTACTTCCCCACTAAATGCGCCTGCTAAATCTCTGAGTTCTGGTAGTAGAGAATCTTCTCTTTTAGCAAGCTGTTGTTCTAGCAACGCTTCTATTTCTGATAAGCGGCGTAACTGGTCTAATAGGGGCGCTTCTGGTAAACCTGTAGCGGCGGGTTGCACATTACCCGCATTACCGTAGGTGCGGGATTTAAAGCCGCTTGCGAGGTCTTGCAATTCAAAGATTTGTAAGGCAGTCAACAAATCTTGAACTTCTCCTTTAGCAACTTTTAGTTGTCCTTGAAATTCTGGCCCTTGGGCGGTTGGGGTGACACTGCCACTGAGGAAATATCTATTATCGCCTTGAGTAAATTCACCATTAGTAAGTTTGGCAACTCCATTTATATAGCTAAAGTTACCAATTAATTTGTCACCTTTAATACTGGCGATAATCGGTTGGTCGATTTGGACATTTTGCCCAATGATGTTACGAGTGGCGAGGTTAATGTCAAAGTTACCGGAAATCAGCCCAGAGAGGGGTTGACTAGCTATATTAGCGGGTAAGGGCGCAAATGATTTGATTAAGCTGATTGGTATTTTGGCGGTGGCTACTTGTAGGCGATTGCCTTTAGTTGTACCATTGGCGATCGCATCACCCAAACGCACAGCAAACGACTCTGGTTTATAACTAGGCGAAAGCGCAAGTTCAATTCGATCCTGAACCCCCGCTAACCGTAAATTTACCCCTTGTCCTGGTTTTACTTGAATCTCACCTGTAAGAACTGGCTCAAAAGTTAACTGTTCAGCAGCAAAATTTTCTAAACGTAACTGTCCTGAAATTTGTACAGCTTTTGGATCAAATGCTGTTAATCTTGTGGCAACATTTAAATTGGCAGTAACACGTCCTTTTATACCTAATTGTTGAAAGCGTTGCAATGCTGGAAGCTGACTAATACGCTGTATATCTACATTCTCAACAGCAAATTTACCTTGTAAACGATTATTATTTAGCTGTAAAGCAGAAGCAGTAATACTACCATCTGGTAATTTCAAACTACCTGCGCCAGTAGCACTAATAGTTGATGGTTGAAAAGAAGCTAAACTGCCAGAGATATTAAAGTTACCTGTTAACTCTCCAGTTTTTAAATTTTCAGGGACTTGTGGCGATAACTTCCCTATTTGAAGATTATTAACAGCAAAATTACCTTGCCAACGACCACCACGCAACTGTAAAGCAGAAGCGTTAATACTACCATCTGGCAATTGCAAACTGCCCGTACCAGTTCCCACAATACTGGATGGTTTCAAATCAGCTAAACTTCCCGATAAGTTAAAGTTACCTGTTAATTCTCCAGTTTTTAAATTTGCGGGTACTTGTGGCGATAACTTTCCTAACTGTAAATTATTAACAGCAAAATTACCTTGCCAACGACCACCACGCAACTGTAAAGCTGAAGCGTTAATACTACCATCCGGTAATTTTAAACTGCCTGTACCAGTTCCAACAATGCTGGATGGTTTCAAATCAGCTAAACTTCCAGATAAATTAAAATTACCTGCGATCGCACCTTGTTTTAAAGCTACAGGCACTTGTGGAGATAATCGCCCTAACTGGACATTATTAGCAGTAAAATTACCTTGCCAGCGACCATTTCTAAGCTGTAAACCCGAAGCAACAATATTACCCGTAGATAGTTGCAAACGTCCCGCACCACTACCAGTAATAGTAGATGGTTGAAAAGATGCCAAACTACCAGCCAAGTTAAAATTACCCGCAATTACTCCACTTTTTAAGGTCGCAGGTACTTGTTTAGCCAGCTTTCCTAGCTGTAAATTATTTACAGCAAAATTACCTTGCCAAGCACCATTATTTAATTGTAAAGATGAAGCAATAATATTACCAGTTGGTAATTGCAAACGTCCATTACCACTGCCAGTAATAGTAGAAGGTTTAAACGAATCTAAACTACCGGATAAATTAAAATTACCTGCTAATTTTCCTTGTTCTAATGCTGGAGGTACTTGGGGTGATAACTTCCCTAACTGCACATTATTAGCATTAAAATTACCTTGCCAACGACCATTACTTAGTTGTAAAGATGAAGCAGTGATAATGCCAGTAGGCAACTGTAAACGCCCAGTACCATTACCATTAATAGTAGAGGGTTTAAATGAATCTAAACTACCAGCTAAATTAAAATTCCCTGTTAATTGTCCACTCTTTAAATTTCCAGGTACTTGTGCTGATAATTGCCCTAATTGCAGATTATTAGCAGTAAAATTACCTTGCCAGCGACCATCACTTAATTGTAAAGATGAGCTACTAATACTGCCATTAGCTAACTGTAAGCGTCCAGTACCAGCACCAGTAATAGTTGATGTTTGAAAATTTGTTAAACTCCCAGCTAAATTAAAGTTGCCTGTAAGTTGTCCATTTTTAAAATTTGCAGGTGTTTGTGGTGATAATTGCCCTAGTTGTAAACTGTTAGCAGTAAAATTTCCTTGCCAAAGACCATTTCTAAGTAGTACGTTAGTCCCTGTAATCCTACCACCTGCTACCTGAAGCTGTGCAGAACCAGTTCCATTAATTGTTTCTGGTTTAAAACTTGCTCTACTTCCTGATAGTAAAAAATTACCTGATATTATTTTTTGTAGTTGTGGAGGTACTTGCCTTTTAGTTAGTGCGACTAAACCTTGTCCAGGCACATTTGATGCTTGAATTTGTGCCTGCCAATTTTTATCAGTTAATTGTCCGTTTGCTGTAACTGTTCCGCCTGCAACTACAAAAGTAGTATTGCGGAAAACTATGGTACGTTCTGGGGTAATTACTACTTCACCACTGCCTGGATATGTAGCATTTGGTGCTGAAAAGTTGACAACTGTTTGAAGTTTGCCAGCAACGCCTGATACTTGACCTTGGGCTGCAACTAAGCCAAGATTAATCGGAGGAGTAGATCCATAAATTTGTGCGATCGCATCTGCTGGCAAATTATTACCATTAAAATTGAAAGCAATACCAGCTTGTTTACCTAACCGAACTGTACCCGCACCTGTCACCTGGCCACCAACTACAGGAAGTGCCTGCAACCCTGTAATCGAAACTACTTTATTGACAAGTGCAAAGTTCGCTTTAATATTTCTAAATCTTATGCGGTCAACTTGAGTTACCTTTGTATTAACAACTGTTCCTGATAATACTGGTTTCTCCAAAGCTCCAGTTAAGTTAATACTTGCTTGTGCTTCTCCTGAAGCTGCTACTGGTAACTTTAGATCCAATGTATTCAGGATATTGTTTACCCTTACTGCTGCTGTTTGAGCAGCAATATTAAAACCTGACTGTGTATCAATTACCCCAGCGACAACACCAGGAACTTGACCATAAACTGTACTAACTTTCTGTAGCTGAATTTGTGTTCCTCTAAAACCTAAATAACCAGTTGTTTGACTAAAAAGTTTTGGGACTTGGGCGATTTTTATAGTTGCTGCTTTTAGATAAGCAGTTCCAAATAATAAAGGGCGTTGCTTTGCTTGCAGTTTGATTTCTAAATTACCATCCACATCCCCCGCCAGCAGATCAATCGAAGGTAATTTAACAAAACGGGTGATCGCGCTTGCTTGTAAATGCTGCCCTGAAACTACTAAATTTGTTTGTTGAGTTGGACGTAGATGTTGTCCCTTAACAATTAAACGCCTATATTGAGGATTTTGAACTTGCTCAATAGGTTGACCTTCTAAATCAAAACTAATCCTTTGATTTTGATCAAAAAAGCTGGCATTACCGTTTACTTTTGTAATAACAACAGGTGTTCTACCATTTGGTAATTGAGAAAAGGGTAATAGTACAACATTGCCCTGTTCTACTCGCACTACTTGCAGGTCAGTTGTGATAAAACCTTTCTTTTCTTCTGATTTAATCGTGGTCGAAACCCAGCGCAGTTCAGCATCCTGTTCAATATACCCCTCTGGCTTAACTAAAGTGACATCAAGTTGTAAAGTGCGATCAAACAGCAGTTTTAGAGGATTAAAACCCACATCTACCGCTTCAACTGATAGGCGGTCTGGATCTGTGGGGGTGGCAGGTACTGCTGAACGACCAAACCGCAAACCTGTGAAGGAAAAACCTTCAACTTGACCTAGTTGCACAGGTCTATTTAGTGTCTGAGTTAGATTTTGCTCAACTAACGGTGCTAGTTGAGTTTCAATATATAACCAAGCTGCTCCTAATCCGCCTAAAATTGTCAGCAGCACAATAATCGCAACGTTATTGCTAGGGCGGCTTAATATTATGAGCGTTAGACGCTGGTTAAGCGGTCTTGAGCCGCTTTCTGTTTTTTCTTCTAACTTTGGGGAGTTGTTCATCTTTTATACTCACCCTTGCATGAGTTACAAGCGCAATTTCAATACTTAAGGACTAACAGATATAGTGTTACAGATAACACAGCGACTATTCAGAAATATTACTACTACTATTTTTTGACAATTGCTGTATTTGTACCTAAAGACAGTTAAAACCGATTTAGGTATCAAACAACAGGATTTTCCGTCTAAAGCGATCTCTACTATAGACGTTAAATCAAGCGTTATTGCTCCTGTTAGCTGTTACCTAAATCATCCCTAGTCATTCTCTTAAAATTTAGCTATAAGAAGGCAATTTGCTCTAATTTGGGCTAATTTAAGGGCATTGAATATAACTTAATTTATTAAAAATAACTTATGTATCTAATAACTAAAAAAACATCTACACTAAGGTAGAAATTTAACTATGAATAATAATTTATTTTATAGCAATCAGTGTTGCTGCGATCGCCACCGTCAGATGTGCGATCGCAGTATTGAGTTAAAGCAACTACTAGATGTAATAATAAATCTCTGATGATTCAACAACAATTAAAGCTGTAGACGCTCTGCGCCGTGGCGTAGCTATCATCTGGCTACTGACATTATTTCTTATATTGTTTATAAATTTTTTCAGCAGCCTTCTCGACTTCTGGCTTGGCATTGTAGTAACCCTGATAATAGTAGTAGGAGCTAGTTGTATAGCTCTTAAGACCATTAGCAACTACACCTAAGATCGGGGCATTAGAAATTTTTAAACCGTCTAATGCTTCCATGAGCATAGATCTATCTGTTCGACCTAATCCGACAACTACTACAATTCCATCTGTATGAACTGATAAAATCCTGCCATCTGCAAGCCCCAGAATTGGGGGAGTATCATAGATAATTAAGTCAAATTGTGATTTAAATTCCTCCATTAAAGACAGCATTTTCTTAGAACTAAGTAAGCGGGTGGGATCGGGAGGCATTTGCCCAGCAGTTAATACATAAAGGTGTTCCCACATTGGCAATTGCTGGATGACTTCTTTGGGATTAACCTCTGTGGAAATCACATCGCTTAGTCCCTCGTGGTTTTCTAATCCCAAAACGTTATGTACTTGGGGACGACGCATATCAGCATCTACTAGCAAGACTCGTTGACCCATAGCTGCGGCTGCTTGGGCTAAGTTGGTAGAAACTGTAGACTTACCATCTGAAGGTGATGTTGAGCTAATTACTATCGAGTGGATAGGTTGATCGGAACCCAAGAAACGCAGGTTAGTCTGCAAAGAGCGGAACGATTCTAAGAAAGGAGAGGAATTATACCATTTAGCTTGGGAAGAATTATTCCTAGAAGTGCGATCGCTTGTCTTGAGTGCGATTTCGGCGGCTGGTTGAATTTGCTTGAGTTGTTTATTGAAGGGAATAACACCGATCAAAGGCAGTCTAGTCGCGTCTTTGATTTCATCAGGAGTATGGAAGACATTATCAAGTCTCTCGGCAAATAAAGCTGCTCCTATGCCGAGTAACATTCCGGCGATCGCACCCAAGACAATATTACGCTCTGTATTCAGTGGAATTGGGAAATTTGGTTGTTTAGGAGGCAAAATCAGTTGCCAAGGCAACGCTTTTTGAGAAGCTTCAATTTGCAGAGTTTCTCGCACTCCCAAAAAGCGGTTTAAACTTTCTGTTGCTACTCTTAGTTCTCGGTCTAAATCTGTATATTGGCGGGCAATAACTGGTAACTGCTGCACTTGTTGAGCCAACAGTGCTTGAGCTTGGCTGATCGCCGCATAGCGAACTTCCAGCACCCGAATTTGGTTAGTTGCTTCTACGAGTTGTTGAGTAAGACCAAGGCGAATTGAGTTAGGACTCGTTTGCTCAACACTAGGAGAAGAAACATTTCTTCCTAAAACTTTTCGGGCTTCTTGACCTAATAATGGTAAGAGATTTCGCTGTTGATCTCGCAGTGCTTGAACAGTAGGGCTTTCTTCTGTAAACCTCGATAACTCAATGGCAATCTTGGTTTCTACTTGCTGTAGCTGATTCAGTAAATTTTGATATCCTGGCGCTTCTGATAAAGCTGTCGATGCGATCGCTTGGGATGGTGCTAACCCCAATTGATTTTGCAAATTTGTGTACAGAGTACGAGTTTCATTGAGTTTTACCTGGGTATCTAATCGCTGTTGATCAACACTACTCATACGACTAGACATATCTTGTGCCTGAGTTTGTGGATCGAGCAAATTGTTTTGTTGTCGAAAAACTTGTAGTTGCGTTTGCAATTTATCTACACGCTGTCGCAACACAGGCAACTGCCCTTCCACAAACCTAGTGCCTTGGATTACACTACTTTGCTGCTCGTCTAGGCTATAACGTAAATAACCTCCAGCAACTTGCTCAAGCACAAACTTAACTTTTTTCGGGTCAGGATCGCGGTAACTGATTTCTAAGATTTTTGTTTCTTGCAGTCGGGAAATTCCTAGCTGGTTACCTCTAATCAGCGAGTCATAACTAACATCTGGGTAAGTAGTGTTAATCTGTGCCACGATCGGAGACATCAACTTAGTACTACGCAACACCTCAATTTGGGTTTCGTAGTCCAAAGTTGCACCTGGATCGGCATCAGCACCAGCCAATTCTGTGAGTTTAGCCAGCTTACTTTGTGCCGTCACAGGCTCTACTAAAACTTGAAACCTGCCTTCATAAATCGGCGTTTGCCTTAAAGTTTGGAAAACTACGGCAGCAGTTACCACACTCGCAACGCTGGCAATAATTAGGGCGCGACGGCGCATCACCGTCAACAGCCGTCGGAGATTCAAGTCTTCTTGATCTGTGTCATTCAACTGATTTTTGTAAATCAATGGTAACTGAGACCCTTGCTTGCCATTACCATTAAGCGATGCCAGTTGAGAATAGTCTTGTTTCTCCATCTCTCCCCCTGGAGCTTGTTGCTGTGGTTAACGAGTGCCAGGAATATTCTGGACTTATAGGCGGTGTTAGTTGTGACTGCGATCGCAGGCTAGTTAATTACCTCAAATCATATAGCTATGTTGTTATTGGAAGATTCTAAAGAAGTTGAATAATGAGAAAACACCACCAAGTGGACTTAATACTGTTCCCAGAGTATCGCTAAAAGTAGCTATATTAGAACGATTTACCACAATTACGTCATTATTGCGGAGAGTAGGATTATTCTGTTGATCAATTCCTCGCGCCAAATCAACTCCAATGCTACGTTTACTCACTGTACCATCTGGATTTAAGCGAACTAAATCAACTCTATTGGTACGAGCGCGGCTGTTGTTAAATCCACCTGCTGCTTGCAAAGCTAGGTTTAATGGTGTATTCGGTGGCAATTCAACCGCACCTGGTTGTTTTACTTCCCCGACGATATTCACCCTGATTTTATCGGGAGAAAAGGTAGATTGAGCTAAGGCTTCTGCCTCTCTTGGGTCAAGGTTTGTTGCCGTCGGCACTACTATGGTATCTCCCTCCTGCAACAGAATATCTTGGCTGAGGTCACCACCTTGCAATAGTTGCCACAGGTTGAGAGCAATCACTTGTCCTGCACCATTACGGCTATTACGCCGTACCTCAACGGCGCGAATATTAGCTGTGGGCTTAATTCCACCAGCAACTTGAAGCGCCTGCGTCAGCGTAGGGGGAGCGTTTGTACCATTTGTGCTAGTAACCTCTGGCTTAACTGCGTAAGTTCCAGGGCGATTTACTTCACCTACCAGTGCGACCTTGAGGGGGCCACTAACCTGTGTTGCCAATGTGGAAGCTGCCAGTATACTTGCTTCTGCGGGATTATTATCAGTGCGAGTAGGAACCAGCACTGTGTCTCCTTCCTGCAACATCACATCTTGACTTAGATCGCCCTGTTGCAAAAGTTGCAACACATTGACAGCCATCACGCGGTCTGAACCACTTCTTGTAGGACGGCGGATTTGGATTTGGCTAATCCCTGCTGATGGTGTTAAGCCACCAGCTAATAGAATTGCCTGTGTTAAAGTCGCAGGTCTGCCAGCACCATTCTGTCCAGCACTTTGTGGTTGAACATTATAAGTTCCAGGGCGAGAAACTTCACCTACCATCGCAATTCTGATCGGCCCAGTTACCTGTGTCCCCAAATTGGAATTTGCTAATTGTCTGCTATCAGATGCACTGACAGCAGCTACTGTGGGAATAAAAATAGTGTCTCCATCCCGCAAAGTGATGTCTTGAGCCAAATTACCATTTTCCAAGACATCCCATAAATTACTCGTGATGACTTGTTGACGACCAGGAGAAATTCTTCGGCGTACTTGCACTTGGCGAATATTTGCTGCCTGTGTCGTTCCTCCAGCTATTTGAATTGCTTGAGATAGCGTAGGAAATTGCCTGCCTTCACCAAAGGGAATTACTACAGAACCAGCACGATTTACTTCCCCAGATAAAGCAATTTTGACTGGACGAGGTGATAGGAGGCTGACTGTTACCAGAGGGCGTTTGAGATATCGCGCGAATTGGTTGGAAATAGCAGTGCTTGCAGTTTGCAGACTTCTTCCTTGAACTGTGACGCTACCAATAATCGGGAGGTTAATTGTACCATCAACTAGCACCTGATACTCGCCACTGTATTCAGGAACATTAAAAACATCTATACGGACGCGATCGCCTGCGCCCAATGTGTAAGCGCCTTCCCGGAGTACACCTCCACTTTGCGCCACCTGAAAAGCGGCATTTTTTAAAGGCTGTTGAGCCATACCTGGAGTTGGCATCGCTGCTACGACTAAAGCCGTCAGCGTCAAATATGCGATTGAATATTGAAATGACCCATGAAGTTTTTGGCTGTTTGTCAATTCGGCACTGCTCATATAGATAGAAACTATTAATATTGGTAAATCTGTTGCGTGCGCTCACGCTAGCACAATCTCTTAAAAATTGGTGCGATCGCCGCAAGGCAGCGCGCAAGCTTCGCCACTGCTCTGAATTCTGGAAAGCGCCAAAGTACTATCAGTTAATTCCTAAAATTCAGACTTTGAACAATGACGCTCATCTCAGTAAAAAAGTTCACTTTAAAAATAATGGGAAGCATTGGAGGATGCCTAGACATTTTCTCTGAAATTAGTAATTTTACGGGTAGCACTTCCGATACAATAACTCGCTCTCATCAGTAATGCCAATAGTTAACATAAGCAGTTACAGTAACTTTTCTGGCTCTCCGGAAAAGTTCTTTTAAAAGACTTTCGGCTTCAGCTAGAGAGCAAACCTTCAACTACTCACAAAAGTTATAATTATACAACATAAAAGAAAAATAAATGTTTATGCAATTATACAAATTTTTTTCAAAAATTAAGTAAACGTCGAGTACTTCTGATAGAACTTACTAAACAAATTAATGGTACGATGGCATGAGTAAAAACTCTCAGAGCTAATATTATACAAATATCTTATTAAAGTTTAGCTTGATTCAAAGTTTAACAAAATCGTAGTTAGGTCTGAGATTAAAGCATCATGGCTACGATCGCATAGCATCAAAATTTAGGCATCTTGTTTGGTAAATTTAATGACGAATGGCAGTCAACCAGAATTAATTATTGAGGCAGGGCGCACAGAAAGACAGTACTGGAAAGATTTGTGGCTGTATCGCGAGTTATTTTACTTCCTGGCTTGGCGGGATATCTTGGTACGTTACAAACAAACAGTTATTGGCATTGCTTGGGCGCTGATTCGACCATTTTTAACAATGGTTGTCTTTACTGTGGTATTCGGTCAAATAGCGAAATTACCTTCTGAAGGGAATGCCCCGTACCCAATTTTGGTATTTTCAGCAATGTTACCTTGGCAGTTCTTTGCTACTGCACTTTCAGAATGCAGCAACAGCTTACTCACCAACTCCAATTTGATTTCTAAGGTTTACTTTCCTCGCTTAATTGTGCCTGCTAGTGCGGTAATTGTTAGCTTTGTGGATTTCCTGGTTTCAGGAATGATTTTGCTAGGACTGATGGCTTGGTACAATTTTGTCCCAACTTGGCGTATCCTGACTTTACCAGTATTTATATTGATTGCTTTTGCTGCCTCAATGGGTGCAGGTCTGTGGTTAGCAGCATTAAATGTAAAATATCGCGATTTTCGTTATGTAATTCCGTTTATTATTCAGTTGGGTTTATATATATCACCCGTAGGTTATAGTAGTAGCCGTATTAATGAACAGTGGCGTTTACTCTACTCTATAAACCCAATGGTAGGAGTAATTGACGGCTTCCGTTGGGCAATTTTAGGCGGTGAATCTAGGCTATACTTGCCAGGATTTACGCTTTCGCTGTTGTTAGTCGCCTTGTCATGTGTTATGGGAATTTGGTATTTCCGTAAGACGGAACGCACATTTGCCGATGTGATTTGAAGTGATAATTCATGTCTGAAACAATCATCCACGTCGAAAACCTGGGAAAGAGATACATCATTGGTCATCAGCAGCAAGAAAAGTACACTGCGCTGCGAGATGTCATAGTTAATCAAACTAAGTCTTTAGGGCGCAAACTCCTAAAGCCTATGGGAAAAAAAACGCCCAACCCAGCCTTTGAGGAATTCTGGGCGCTGAATGATGTATCTTTTGAAGTAAGTAGAGGCGATCGCGTTGGTATAATCGGTCGTAATGGTGCTGGAAAATCAACACTATTAAAAATTTTAAGTCGCATTACTGAACCTACAAAAGGTCGCATTGGTATCAAAGGACGAGTAGCTAGTTTATTAGAAGTAGGAACAGGTTTTCATCCCGAATTAACTGGAAGAGAAAATATTTTTCTCAACGGTGCAATTTTAGGCATGAGTAATATTGAAATCAAAAAGAAGTTTGATGAAATTGTCGCATTTGCGGAAGTTGAAAAATTTTTAGATACTCCCGTTAAGCGTTATTCATCAGGGATGTATGTGCGGTTAGCTTTCGCTGTTGCTGCCCATTTAGAACCAGAAATTTTAATTGTCGATGAAGTTTTAGCCGTAGGAGATGCCCAATTTCAGAAAAAGTGTTTGGGCAAAATGGAAGATGTGGGAAAAGATGGCAAAACAGTGCTATTTGTCAGCCACAATATGGGTACAATTCAGCAACTGTGTAATAAAGGTATCTTACTAGAACAAGGTAAAACTAAGTCAATTGGATCAGTTAGAGAAGTAGTAGATGAGTACCTAAAAAGTAGCACCAAAGGCGTACAAAAAAATGTCATGCGCCAAGGTAACGGTAAAATAAGATTTGATGATTTTGGAGTTACAGATCAAGAGGGAAATGAAACAACTGACTTTTTAATGGGAGACACTATTTGTGTTTATTTTTCCTTAATTTTTTATGAATTAGTTAAATTGCCAGTAGTTTCTCTTGAAATTAAAAATTCCTTGAATGAATCTTTTGCTCATCTAGTAAATATTGATGATGATTTCGATATCCAAACACCTGAATTAAATCAAAAAGTATCTTTTAAAGTTGATATACCACAAGTATTTTTTACTCCTTCAACCTATCACATAACACTTTGGGTAGGTGAAAATATGGGTATAGCTTGCGATGCTTTAGTTGATTGTATATCTATAGAAATTCTGCAAGGAAGTAAAATTAAAAGATTACATCCCTACCCTAGCCATGTTAAAGTATTTTTAAATTCCAAATGGCAAGAAATAGCTGGCTAAAAAATTAATATATTTATGTCTAGTCCTACAATTATTTGCCTAACTCCTGTCAAAAATGAAGCATGGATACTAGATCGGTTTTTAAAATGTACCAGCCTTTGGGCAGATTACATTATAGTTGCCGATCAAAATTCAACCGATAACTCTAGAGAAATTGCCCAAAAATATCCTAAAGTTACTTTAATTGAAAACCCTTCAGCTACTTATAATGAACAGGAACGTCAAAAAATTTTAATTGAAGCCGCCAGAAAAATTCCTGTAAGTGGAAAAAGACTACTAATTGCTTTAGATGCTGATGAATTTTTTGTAGGACATACTGAGAGTAAAGAATGGGATACTATTCTGCAAGCACCTGTTGGTACTAGCTTATGGTTTCAATGGGCAAATGTATTGCCGAATATGGAAAAATATTATGCACCTAATTTCCACCTACTATTTGGATATATGGATGATGGTAAGGAACATCAAGGCAACCTTATTCATAGTCCAAGATTACCCACAGATAAACTAGAAAACAGAATACTTTTTTCTCAAATAAAGGTTTTACATTATCAATATACTGATTGGGAACGGATGAAAAGCAAACATCGTTGGTATCAGTGTTTAGAAAGAATTAAAAATCCCCAAAGAAGTGCTATTGATATATATCGCCAATATCACCACATGGATGTACCAGTAACAGATACTAACCAAATGCCTTCATCCTGGTTCGGTACATACGAAAACGCAGGAATTGATATGACGAGTATTTTAAGAGAGAAAAATTACTGGTGGGATAAAGAAGTTTTAGATTTTTTTGATAAGTATGGAATTCAAACTTTTGCTAAAGAAGCGATTTGGGATGTTGATTGGAATAACCAATATCAGTTATGTTTTCAGGAAAATCCCAAAATTGATTTGAGTGATCCGCGTACCCGCTTGGAAAAATGGGCGCATAACTGGTTGCAATCAACGCAGGTTAATCCTTATACTTTTAAAGCTAAAGTTATTAATAAATGGCTCAAAGCTTCTGGCTGGTGATTTGATGAGAAAGAAGATATTTAATCAACTGTCTTAGCGTAGCCATGCGCGGTAGTGATATAAAACTCTGACGCAACAATAAAGATGATTTTATAATTTTTTTAATTTAATAAATAGTATGAAAGTTGCTTATATCACTACTGATGATGCTCAAAATATTAAAAATTGGTCTGGTTCAACTTTTTATATTGGGCAGGCTTTAAGAAATCAGTTGATTGATATTGAATATATTGGTTCTTTGCCACCTCTCCAAAATTTTCTCACTAGGGCGAAAGGGTCACTTTATAGACGTTTGCTTAAGCAAGTTTATCAATGCGATCGCGATCCACTAACAGTTAAACATTATGCTAAAGCTGTAGAAAAATGTTTAGAGGAATTTAAAAATATTGATTGTATTTTTAGTCAATCAACTGTACCAATAGCAGGTTTAAAGACAGAAAAACCAATATTTTTTTGGACAGATGCTACATTTGCTGGCATGGTGGATTATTATCCAAATTTTAAAAATTTATGTTGGGAAACTTTAAAGCAAGGTAGTCAGCTTGAACAAATGGCACTTAATCAAGCTAAGTTTGCTATTTATTCATCAGATTGGGCTGCTAAAAGTGCTATAGATAATTATCAGGTTGATCCAGCTAAAGTTAAAGTTGTTTCTTTTGGCGCAAATCTGAATAAAGAAAAAACATTAGATGAAATTAAACAGTTAATTGCTGCTAAACCAACAGATGTTTGTAAGTTGTTGTTTATGGGTGTTGACTGGAATCAGAAAGGCGGATCAATTGCGCTAAACGTAGCAGAAGAATTAAATAAGGGTGGGTTAAAAACTGAATTAACTATTGTAGGTTGTTATCCGCCAGATTTAGAAGCAATACCCAATTTTGTAAAGTGTAAAGGGTTTATTAGTAAAGCCACTCAAGAAGGTAGAGAAGAAATAGAAAAAGTATTCTCGGAAAATCACTTTTTAATTTTACCTACTAGGGCAGAAGCTTATGGCTTAGTTTTTTGTGAAGCTAATTCTTTTGGTCTTCCCAACATAGCTACTAAAACTGGTGGTGTCCCAACAATTGTTAAGGATGGAGTTAATGGTCAACTCTTTAATTTAGATGATTCTATTTCAGCTTATGTTAATTATATAAATGAGATTTTTGTTAACTATTCTGAATATGTAGAACTGGCATTATCTTCATTTAATGAGTACAAAACTAGGCTGAATTGGGAAGTTGCAGGTAAGAAAGTAAAAAATATAATTTTAGGAGAAGATTAATTTGGCGAATAAAAAAAGATTGTTGTTTATACATGATGCCCTACCTAGCCAAGGAATTTCAGGTCAGATAGTTTTTTTACGTCATTTTGAGCGACTTAAGGATTGGGATATTGAGATAGTTGTACCAGATCAAGTAGTAAGCAATAGCACAACTCCTTTTTCTAGTAACTGGAAAATCCATACATTACCATCACGTCAAACTTTTTGGCCACCTTTTCGAGAAGAAAACCCAATTTTGCTCAAATCTCGAATATGGTTATGGCAAAAATATCTAGAAAAAAATATTTTAGCTAAAAATAAACCAGATGCAATTTTAACTGTTCTTTGGCATTATTATGCTGTTACTGCTGCTAATCTAGCTAAAAAATGGGATATTCCCTTATTTGTAATAATTCATGATTGCTGGGATTTAAGATCTACATCTTCTAGCCAAACTCAAATTAGAAAGCAATATGCTACTAAAGTACTAGCTAATGCTAAAAAAGTTTGGTCAGTTACACGCCAACTAGGTGAATATTTTACTGGAAAAAATTTTAGTAACTTAGAAGTGCTTCCACCAATACCTGCTGGGTATAATGGTACAAAAGTAGGATGGAAAAGCTCATTTACTGAAGCTGCTGTAATTATCTATGCTGGAACAGTCGAAGCTTATCATTATCGCGCTTTCGCGGCAATAGCTACAGCGATGAAAGAGAGTAATGATACTTTGATTATTATTACTAATCCAGGTAATGAAACTGTTAATCAATTAACTAATACTTTTAATAATATAAAATTTATCCCTAGTTTCCCTGAAAATCAGCAAGCTATAGAATTTATCATTAATCATGCTTCTGCTGTGCTAGTATCTTATGGTTTTGCCATTGCAGAAAACCCGTTTGCAGAATACAGCTTTCCTAGTAAGTTTGTTGAGTTTTGTCATACAGGGTTACCTATTTTAGCAGTAGCGCCACCTGAATCCGCTTTTTGTTCATGGCTAGAAGAAAATGATTGGTCTTTGTTGATTCAAGCCGAAGATATTGATGCAATTAAATCAATGCTGCAATTGTTAAAACAGCAAAAGCAATGGGAGGAGATGACATCCCAAACTTCAGCAGTGAGTCAAACATATTTTAATCCTGAAAGAATTCACCAAATTTTTGAATCAGGCTTAAATTCTGTTATTTACAGAGATAACCCCACCCCCAACCCCCCTCCCCGTTAACGGGCAGGGGGCTTAAGAAATGATTTTTTTGTAAAGAAAGCCAATATGACTAAAGAATTTACTGTTTCTCTGCTAGTTCCTTGTTTTAATGCTGAAAATTATCTTGCCGATTTTATTGAAAATATGTCTCGCCAAACTAGATTGTTTGATGAAGTAATTTTTTATGATGATGCTAGTACAGACAAAACAGCCGAATTTTTAAGCAAGCAAACCTTTGGGCGGGTAATTTATGGTGCATCTAATCAAGGGCCATCTATTGCCAGAAATATTCTTTTACATGAATCAAAGAGTGAATTAATTCACTTTCATGATGTTGATGACTGGTTAGAACCTACTTTTTTAGAAGAAACACTTGAAGCGTTAACGCCAGAATGGGATGTTATTCTGACTAATATTCGGGTTTTAGATAGAGAAACTGGAGAAACTCGACACATACATGATTATTCTGGGTTAACTAATGGTGAAGATGCAACTGCTTTTTTCTTGACACATTGTTGTTATCCCATTAATGGGCTATATCGTAGAGAAGTTTTAGAAAAAATTGGTGGTTTTCGGGAAACTTTATTGCGAGATGAAGATCCAGATCTGCATATTAGACTTGCTCATGCAGGTGCGCGGATAAATATAATATCAGAACCTTTGGCACTTAATAGATTTGGTTCAGGCACTTACTCATCTATTTCTTACATAGCTTGTTGGCGTGAACATTTAAAAGCTTTGCAGTATTACACGCAAGAATTACCAAAAAAATATCACGAAATATTGCGTTTAGATAGCGCTAAAATGGTAGGAATGTCTGCTAGTTGTGGAGATTTACAGCTAGCTTATGGTTATCTTAGTTTGTGTGAGTCTCTTGGCGGAAAAGCACATTTTTGGCAAGCTTCCAGTCTGCCAATGAAAATGTTAATTAAGCTGGTAGGTTCTCGTAATGCTCTGAATTTGCGCTATGGTTTTTTGGGAGAAAAGATGCGAAAAATGTTACCTTGGCGGATAGGTTAGAGAGCGTTTAATTTATGTATCTGGTGTCAATCCTTATTCCTGTTTATAATTCGGAGAAGTGGCTGGCGGAAACTTTGGCATCTGCGATTAGTCAAAGTTGGCAGAATAAGGAAATTATTGTAGTAAATGATGGTTCGACTGATAATAGCTTGGCGATCGCACTTAGTTTTGAATCATCTATTGTTAAGGTTATACACCAAGAAAATCGGGGTGCATCTGCTGCGAGAAATCGTGCTTTGCAGGAAGCACAAGGCGATTTTATTCAGTATTTGGATGCTGATGATCTGTTAGCGGCTGATAAAATTGAGCGTCAGGTAGAGATCTTAAGTAAGGAAGAAAATTTTAGTTGCGTTGCTGCGGGAGAATGGGGACGTTTTTTTAATTCCCCGACAGAAGCTAGTTTTATCCCAGAATTATTTTGGCAGGATATGTCACCTGTTGACTGGTTTATTAGTTGTTGGGGTGAGGGTGGGATGATGCAACCTGCGGTATGGTTGATACCACGTGCGATCGCACAAGTGGCTGGTTACTGGAATGAAACTTTAACTTTAAATGATGATGGAGAATATTTTTGCAGAGTAATATTAGCTAGTCAAGGTGTAAAATTTTGTCATGGAGCAAAAAGTTATTATCGCTCTGGTGTTGAGCATAGTTTAAGCAGTAGCATATCTAGAAAGGCGTGGGAATCAGCTTTTACTGCTTGTGAACTTTGTAGCAATCATCTACTAGCAAAAGAAGATAGTCCCCGCACTCGTCAAGCTTGCGCTAATGCTTATCAGAGGATTGTTTATGATGTTTATCCTGATTTAGTAGATTTAGCACAGCAAGCAGAAGCGAAAGTGCGATCGCATGGTGGTTCTAATATGCTCACTCCTGGTGGTTTTGTATTTCAATTACTTAGTAAGGTTGTAGGTTGGAAGCAAGCAAAAATTACTCAAAAATTTATATATAGTTATCTAAAAAGGTAAATTTTTAATTTAAAATTAAAATGCGAATTTTATTAAGTTGCCAACAAGCTACACGCAAGCATCCTGTTCCCGCTTATGATTTTTGGGAAAATTATTTAAAAAAAGGTATTGAAGAAGCAGGGCATGAGTGGGTAGAAGTCCCTGGTGTAGATTGGGCAGAGGGATTGGTATACTTAGAAGATTCAGATCGAGAAGCTTTAAAAGCGTGGCGCGATCGCACTTGGAACCAAACAGTTAGTTATATCAAACAGCAGCATCAAAATAAACAATTCGATTTTTTTCTTAGTTATTTATTTCCTAAACAAGTTGAACCAACTGCTGTCGAAGAAATTAAATCATTAGGGATTCCCTGTGTAAATTTTTTTTGTGACAATGTGAGAGAATTTAAACGAGTTGCGAAAGAATTTTATTGCTTTGATTTACATTGGGTTCCTGAATTTAAAGCTTTGCCAATGTACAAGCAAGCAAAATTAAATTATATCTTTGCCCCAATGCCGCTTTGGATTCCAACCCATCAACGCACCTGCGAACATTCTGAAAATTATGGTGTGAGTTTTATCGGTTCTAGAGATGTTCAAAGAGAAGCTTTGTTTGCTCAGGTAATTAAGTATGGTTTAAACGTAGAGATTAGAGGTGCCGCATGGAGTTCAAGTGACTCAGTTATAAATAATGTGAAATCTGCTAAAAGCTTAGGTACAACTGTATTAAATCAGTGGCGCTTTTTCAATAAAATGGGTTTTCAACCTTTTATTAGAAAAATAACTGAGAAATATCAGCCCAAAATTGCACCCAATACTTTTGATAAATACGTCCGAGAAAAGCCTAATGCAGAGAAGTATGTAGAAATTACCCAGCAAAGTATCATTACTTTGGGTGTTAACCGTTATCCTAGTTATCGCTATCCGTTTAATAAACCTGATACTTATTCACGGTTGCGAGATTTAGAAGCCCCAATGATGGGAGCTTGTTATTTAACTGAATGGACGGAAGGTTTGGATCAACTTTATGAGCTAGGCGAAGAAATAGAAACCTATCGCACAGCACAGGAAATGGTCGAGAAAATTCAGCAGTTAAAAGTTGATTCTGATCAACGTAAAAAAATGCGATGCCAAGGACAAAAGCGGGCTTTGGCAGAACATACAATTCCTCAAAGCCTTGCTAAGATTACTAATTATTTAGGAATTAAATAAGGATGTGGGCATAAATAAACGTATAAGGATTTTACCAATCACCAGTCGCCAGTCGCCAGTCCCAGTCATCGCAGGTAACGTTTAATTTCACCCAGATACTTAATTAGGGAGGAAGCGTGGTTTGAACTTTATTAATAAAAGAAATCACGAGCAATTAAGGATACGTCATTTAAAATAATTGTAGAGACGTTGTATACAACGTCTCTACATTCTTTATGGGAGATGTCTAAAAACTATTTAACTTTAAACTTCCTACTCACCAATCACTAGCCCCCAAACTACTACTGACGAGCAACTTGTCTGCCATTATTAGTATATGTTTGAACATTGCGTAATGCTTGGCTAGCATAAAAATCGCCTGGACGCTCTTTTAATGCCCGCTTAAAATTAACTAAAGCTGTTTGATAATCTCTCTTATTGGTAGCGTCGTAACCCATTCTCATATAACGCTCATATTTAGTTTCTGCGACCTTATTGGCTGATGGTGCATTTTTAGCTTTGACAAAATCCACCATATTCCAATAAGCAATAGTCGCGTAGCGATCGTTAGGGCGTTCTTGAAGTGCTAACTTGAAATAAGATAAAGCTGCTTGGTGGTCTTTTCTTTGAGTAGCTGCATATCCAAGCCGCATATAGCGATCGTAAGCATATTCAGAACCATAAGTAGGAATTCCTTCTTTAGTAGTCGCTGGCGTGGGAACTACTGTTTGAGTTTGGGGAGGTTGTACTATTTTGAGAACTCTTGTTTGAGCGTTGGTATTTTGAGCAGGAGCTAAGATAGCAACAGCTATAAATAAGGGGATATATTTAGCTAAATATGTAAGTTTCATTGCGGATTTTTCCCAACTTTTATAATGTAGTTTTTTAAGTCAAAACTTGCTTTTATATACAAAATACCTTTGAATCACCAGAGTTTCATCTGTCAGAAGTGGATAAAAAGCTAATTAATGTAATCTGTCTATAGATAGATCTATGATTTTATGTGTGAGATCAAATTCGGTCGATTAACCATAATATTCTGAGGGGCGGGTTGACAGATAAAATTTGCTACTGATAAATATTTTTGTTTAACCCGTCCCTACAAGTCAATCGGTTTTTATTACAGGTAATGAGCGCGGACATGATATTAGATATATACCAGATGTAGTGTGACCATCTTGGTCACGCTCTGCTTTCTGCGTAAGTATTGGTGATACTGATAGGATCGAGACAACTATAATATTGCAGGTTATAACTATCCAATCATGACATTGGGCAATTTACGGGATCTCTACCAACAAGTTATCCTAGAACACTACAAGAAGCCGAGACACAAGGGCAAAACTAACCCAGTACATCGGTATCAGAAGGGGCATAACCCTTCCTGCGGCGATACGATTGAGTTGACGTTGCAGTTGAATGATGCAGCTAACCGCATCGAAGATGTAAAGTTTGAAGGTGAAGGCTGTGCGATCGCGATCGCATCTGCTGACTTAATGGCTGAGACCCTGCGGGGTAAAAGTGTAGAGGAAGCCTTGGAAATGGTGCAACGCTTCCAACAAATGATGAAGGGAGAAGTCGAGTTTCCTAAAGAACAACGCAAACTCAACGTCATGCAAGGCGTAGCCCAATTTCCAGTAAGAATTAAATGTGCTAACCTCACTTGGCACACATTAAAAGCTGCGCTGGAATCTAGTAATAGTACACAGCCAGATAACTTTATTAGTAACGAGAAAGAAGAAGCTTAAGCTGTTATGCTCACAACCGCCGATTTCCTCAACATCACTAAGTGGTCAGGTATCTTAACATTACTCTGTGCTGCGATCACAGTACTAGCTTTAATTCTCAAATGGGGCGTGAGGTTCCGGTTTGTGGGAATTACCGGATTTATGTGCGTCCTTACAGGTGGTTTATTTGCCCTGAGTTTAGCACCTTTAACTCACACACTCGTCCCAGGTGCGGTACGCTACTCCCTGACTTACGATACTGGGGGAACACAAACAGTAATTGCTGTCAAACCTGATATTACTGAAACACAATTAGAAGCAACTCTGCGTCAAGCTGCGAATAATTTGTTTTCTTACGGACGTTTAGGACAAGCTCAAACTCAACTAAATATCCGTGCGCGTACAATTATTCATCCTACTGAAGGTGTTTCAGAACCTTTATTACTAGGTGAAGCAAAGCGATCGCTTGCTACTCGTGAAGATGAGCAGTTATCGATCAAAATTTATCACGACAACTTTGCTAAATTGCCTCATCCTGATGCTTAGAATAATCAGATCCCTAACTTAATTAAATTGGGGATCTAGTTGTTCAGTGAACCTTACGGCATTTCAGATGGAAGGCTAATTTAAGAGGATATAGTTTGACATACTCTCCCGTCAAGCTATGCTATGACGGGAGATTCTCCCAGAGTCGCCTTCTAGGATTACTGGCTCAACGAGACAACTTAAATTCTTAATGTCTCCATTAAAAATCCAGAGGTCGGACTCTCCCCAGTCGTTCGGGTTGGTTTCTGTTTGCCCAACAGTACCATTGAGATAACTTCCCAAATATTTCAACCCTTTTTTAAGAATGTTGATTGCTGCGTTGTGGTCACGATCAAGAACTGTTTTACAACTAGGGCATTGATGTGTTCTAGTGCTTAGAGTTTTTTCAACTTTTGCACCACAATTAGAACAATCAATGGTTGTATATTGCGGTGGTACAGCAATACAAACTATTTTGTATATTTTGGCAAAGTAGTTTAACCATTGAGTGAATTGATACCAAGAAGCATCGTAGATACTTTTGGCTAACTTATGGTTTTTTACCATGTTTGACACTTTCAAAGCCTCATAGACTACCAAATCATTAGATTGGACTAACGCCAAAGCATTTTTAATTGCTCTGTCTTTACGCTGTCTTGATACTTTTAAGTGTAACTTGCCTACTTTTACCCTTTGTTTGTGATAATTATTTGACTGTTTTTTACCAATTTTATGACGTTTAGATAGTCTCCTTTGTGCTTTTCTTAAACGTTTTTCAGATTTTCTTAAGTAGCGAGAATTATCAACTGTATTACCTTGGGAGTCTGTATAAAACTCTTTTAGCCCTAGGTCAATTCCTAGGACAGAACCAGTAAACTCACGTTTTTCTTGTCTTTCATAATCAATCAAGAACTGACAATAATAGCCATCGGCTCGTTTTACTACTCTTACCCGCTTTATTTGCTGCTCACAGTAGTAAACTAAAGTTTTTTGACTGCACCACAGGTCAAACGTTCCTGCCTTAAATCCATCAATAAAAGAAATTTTTCTTCTGTCATATGACAGCTTATAGCCAGTTATTTTGTATTCAACTGACCTGCTATGCTTTTTAAATTTGGGAAAACCTTTCTTTTTAACAGATGTATTACGACAGTCAGCATAAAACTTGGAGATGGATTGCCAAGCTCTATCAGCACTTGATTGACGGGCTTGAGAATTAAGTTTATTTACCCAAGGCGTTGTAGAATCTTTGGCTAAAACGGCGCAAAGTTTTTGCAAGTCATTTCTTGTAGTTCCTTTGTTATCCAGCCAATACTTTATACACTTGTTCCTAATGAACTGTGCGGTTCTAATAGCTTCATCAAGCTTATAGTATTGCTCTGGAGTACCGTTTTTAAGCTTGGCTTCTACAACTAACATATAGATAATCTTCGACCTGAGATTAACTTGAGTTTAATATACTTTACCCAAAATTGATAGAATTAAACTATATTGTTGCTACGCTTTTATTCGTTGGTAGGATTTCATCCCCCCGCTAATACGACCTATATAGCGGGGGCATTCATCCGACATTTTTAGGTAAACTTGTATATATGCCCCATCAATCCCCTTTAGCCTTGTCTAGTCAAACCGCTAATTCGCTTTGCCTGACAGTAGCACCATCTCAAGTGCTGCAAGGTACAGATGCGTTGCAACAAGCAATAGTGGTGATCGCCCGCTTAGGCAAACGTCCCATAGTTGTCAGAGGCGATCGCACTCTGTCCGACACCCCGCAACTGCAACCCCTACTAAATATGCAGTTACCAGTTGCAGAAGCGGCTTATATTCCAGATTGTAGTGAAGCTAGTTTAGAATCTTTAAAACAAGCTGTAGCAAATCATCAAGCTGATGTAATTATCGGTGTTGGTGGTGGTAAAGCATTAGACACAGCCAAATTAATTGCTTACCAATGTCAATTACCAGTTGTAACTATTCCAACATCAGCCGCTACTTGCGCTGCTTGGACAGCACTTTCTAACGTTTATTCTGACGAGGGTGCATTTTTATATGATGTTCCCCTACCTAAATGCCCTGACTTATTAATACTCGATTACGGCTTAATTCAAACAGCGCCACAGCGTACCTTAGTAGCTGGAATTGGGGATGCGATCGCCAAATGGTACGAAGCATCTGTTAGTAGTGGTAGTTCCGAACAAACCTTAATCATTGCCGCAGTCCAACAAGCAAGAGTATTGCGCGATCTTCTCTTCCAAAAATCAGCCACAGCACTCAAAGAACCAGGAAGTACAGTTTGGCAAGAAGTCGTAAACGCCACTGTCTTACTAGCTGGTGTCATCGGTGGCTTAGGCGGGGCGCAATGCCGTACAGTCGCAGCCCATGCAGTCCATAACGGCTTAACTCACCTACCAGGTAGCCACAACGCCTTACACGGCGAAAAAGTGGCATACGGAATTCTCGTACAACTGCGTTTAGAAGAAATGGTGCAGGGTAACAAACTAGCAGCAACAGCACGGCAACAATTATTAAAGTTCTATGCTGAGATTAACCTGCCTCAAACCTTAGACGATTTAGGTTTAGGAGAAATTACACTTACACAGCTACGTCACGCTGCTGAAATCGCCTGTAACCCTAACTCTGATATCCATCGACTACCATTTGAGATTGTTCCAGATCAATTAATGGCAGCAATGGTATCTACAACAACACCAGTTGAGGCGGGACGTTCTAATTTAGGTATAGCAGCAATAAATAGCACCGCAACGCAGGGAAGCGAAGACACGGATATTTAAAACTTGCATAATTTAGGGTGACGGGGTGAGCAAAGCCTCGGTAATTACCAATTTATTGCAAAAACTGTGGATTTCTTTATTAAGTAAGCTTTGAAAAAATAAAAATATTTTCTGCAAACTAAAAGCTTAATAACTGAACATATCCATTACATCCGTTAACCCCAAACCAGTAATATATCCGTTACATCCGTTAACCATCCGTTGCCAAAGATGACTTTAGATTGGATTAGCCCAGCGAAACGCCTCTCTGAACTACCACCTTATGTTTTTGCCCGCTTAGATGAACTCAAAGCTAGTGCGCGTGAACAAGGGTTGGATTTAATCGACTTAGGAATGGGGAATCCTGATGGATCAGCACCCCAACCAGTGATTGAATCTGCGATCGCAGCTTTGCAGAACGCCAATAATCACGGTTATCCCCCGTTTGAAGGTACTGCCAGCTTCAGACGTGCCATTACCACTTGGTATAATCGTCGCTACAACGTAAAACTCGATCCCGATAGTGAAGCGTTACCTTTACTTGGTTCAAAAGAAGGTTTAGGTCATCTTGCCCTGGCATATCTTAATCCTGGGGATATCGTATTAGTCCCCAGCCCTTCTTACCCTGTACATTTTCGTGGCCCGATCATTGCTGGCGCTACTGTCCACAGTATGATCTTGAAGCCAGAAAAAGATTGGGTAATTGATTTATCCGAAATTCCAGATGATGTAGCTAGACAAGCTAAAATTCTGTTTTTCAACTATCCTAGTAATCCGACAGGGGCAACTGCACCCCGCGAATTTTTTGAAGAAATAGTTGCTTTTGCCCGTCATTATGAAATTTTGCTAGTTCACGATTTATGCTATGCAGAATTAGCTTTTGATGGTTATCAACCAACCAGCTTATTAGAAATTCCTGGTGCTAAGGAAATTGGAGTAGAATTTCATACCTTATCAAAAACCTATAATATGGCAGGTTGGCGAGTTGGTTTTGTTGTCGGAAATCAACATATTATTCAAGGGTTGCGGACACTAAAAACTAACTTGGACTATGGCATTTTTGCTGCTTTACAATCAGCAGCAGAAACCGCTTTACAAATGCCAGATGAATTTGTTACCCAAGTGCAAGATCGTTACCGCGAACGTCGGGACTTTCTGATTGCAGGGTTAGAAAAGTTAGGATGGAAAATTCCTAAACCAAAAGCCACAATGTATTTATGGGTTCCTTGTCCTCCAGGGATGACTTCAACGGATTTTGCTTTATCAGTATTGCAAGAAACTGGAGTTGTTATGACTCCTGGTAATGCTTTCGGTAGTGGTGGCGAAGGGTATGTGAGAATTAGTTTAATTGCAGAGTGCGATCGCTTAGGTGAAGCGTTAAAACGTTTAGAAGCAGCAAACATTCGTTATCAAGCTGAAGCTGTTGTTTCTAGCTAAATAAATTTCAGCTTACGGTTGGAGTTGAGTTAATCAGCTAAAAAAATCTGTTCTTGCTTAATTGTTACCTGTTGGTAAGTGGTTCAACCTGAAAACATCTAAAACCCAAAGTATATCTCCTCCCCGTATGTGCTACCCACACACTGCGTTAGTACGGGGATGGGTTTTACGTTTAATTATCAGTAGAGCTACAAAATTTGAAGAAGAATGTTGATTAACTAAGAAAATATCAAGATTTATTAAATAGGGTTACTGAATTTTATTTTAACCTGCTAAATTTGCTCAATTTATTACAATAATTAAAATACTAAAATAAATTAACGCTGCTAGTATAGCAGTCAGCAGTCAGCTTAGGCTACGCCACGGCGCAGAGCGCCTACAGCTATCAGCTTTTTCCAAAGCATTTGTTAGTAATGGTTTCAGCCATTTAAGAAGGCTTAACTTCCCTAGCTACTGCTATATCTAAGTTTAAAATTTAAGGTTAACTGAAAATGAGCTGGATATTGTATGAGGCGTTAGAACTAAAGGATAGTTCTGTGCAAGTTTTATGTCATGAAACTTTGAAGCGCCTTTAAAAAAGCTTAATTCACTACAGTTACGATGAACAATTTAATCTTTAAAGCCTGGGAATGGTTCATAAAGCTGCTATATAAACGCACAGTTCTAATTTTGACGCTTTTCTTCTGCGTTGGAATCGGAGTGGCTTTATCAAATATGTCTCGTCTGTCTTCAAATCTAATTGAATCACAAGCACTTTCAAGTGCCAAATTGATTGCCGAAGCCACAACCCAAGCAGTCGCACTCTACAGCGAACAGGCTGTTGATCGTGCCAAAACAGTTCCTGGGATTACTGTGATTCATAACTACCCAACTTTAAAAGGAGGAATCCCACTACCATCAACATACGCGATCGAACTTGGGCAGGAGATCACTGAAAACAAAACTGGGATGTCAGCACGGGTGTATAGTGACTACCCATTTCCTTGGCGAGTAGCTGAAGGTGGAGCTAAAGATTCTTTTGAATTGGAAGCTCTCCGCTTCTTGAGACAAAATCCTAATCAGCAATTTCATCGGATTGAGCCTTTCGGGGGGCGTACTTCCTTGCGATATGGGCAACCAATCATTATGAATGCTAGTTGTGTTGGTTGCCATGATACTCACCTTAATAGTCCAAAGAAGGACTGGAAAGTAGGAGATGTGCGGGGTGTATTAGAGATCAATCAGCCTCTAGATAGCTTCCAGGCGCAAACCAGCGCAGGCTTGCAATCTACATTTTTCAATTTAGGGGGAATATCTGTATTGGGAATCTCAGGATTAACCCTAGTAATTGGCAAACTGCGACAAAATACTAAAGAGTTAGAGGGGCGTGTCAGAGAACGCACTGCTGATTTAGCGTTAGCCAACACAGACTTAGAACAAAGGAACGGACTGATTCGGCAGGTTTTTGGGCGTTACCTAACTAATGAAGTTGTAGCTAATTTGTTGGAAAGTCCCGAAGGATTGAAACTCGGTGGCGAAAGGCGGAAAATCACGATTCTAACCTCTGATTTGAGAGGATTCACCGCAACTTCAGAACGATTGTCCCCGGAAGAGGTAATTAATATCCTCAATCTCTATCTGGAATACATGGCAGATGTAATTACCAAATACCAGGGAACCATTGATGAGTTTATGGGGGATGGGATTTTGGTTCTGTTTGGCGCTCCGACAGCAAGAGAAGACGATGCAGTTAGGGCTGTAGCCTGTGCTTGCGCTATGCAGTTAGCAATGGGTTCTGTTAATGAAAGAATGAAACAGTTAAGCTTACCACCGCTAGAAATGGGTATCGGGATCAATACAGGCGAAGTTGTAGTAGGAAATATTGGCTCAGAAAAACGTACCAAGTACGGTATTGTTGGAAGCCAGGTGAATCTAACTTACCGCATTGAATCCTATAGTACAGGTGGTCAAATTCTGATTTCAGAGGAGACATTAAAAGATGCAGGGTCAATTGTCAGAATTACCAATCAAAAGCAGGTGACACCGAAAGGGGTTAAACAGCCTATCACTATCTATGAAGTTTATGGGATAGGGGGATTTTATAACCTATTTTTGCCTAGAGAAGAAGAGCGGTTTTTTAGCATTGTTAAAGAAATACCGCTACAATATAGCGTCTTAGATGGAAAGAATATTAGCGAAACTCTCGTTAAGGGAAGTTTAGTTCAGCTTTCAGCCAAGGAAGCTAAAATTCGGATCAATAATTTAGAAGGAAACTCTGTACCATCTGGAATGACAAATATTAAGCTCAATTTATTAATACCGAATAACTCAACAGAAGCTAGTGAAGATATTTATGCCAAGGTGTTAGAAAAACACGCAGAGGAATGTAGTTTTTATATCCGTTTTACTGCCCTACCTCCTGCTGTAGAAACCATGCTGAATGATCTCTATAAATCTCTGATTGCGCGTCTATAAGAATTTATCACCTCTAATACTGCTTTAGGCGATAACTTATCTTTAAACCAAACAACTTTTGCAGGTACATTCTCAACTTTAACCCCAGCTTTCTCTAAATTCAGGCGTTCTGAAATCGCTAAAACTAAATTATCACAACCAGATTGGCGTACTTGTGAGAATTTTTTCTGTAAATATTCAGGTCGCCAATAACCTACAATTTCTAAAATAAATATGCGTCCATCTGGATGTACCAGCCTAAAATCTGGAATCATCACACTCCCAGGAATCGGAATTAAATTAACTTCTCTTTCTAATACCCAATCTGTTTTTAATGATTCCCAACGATTAGCAAATGATGCTTCAAGCATACTATCATAAGGCTTATCTGGTGGGTAGTGACTTACTAAACCACAGTCAGAATTAAGGCTAAATTTGCCAATTTTTGCTTTACCAGTATAAAAATCACGATTTTGTAATGTTGCAGCTAAACTCCATTTTGTAACGTGCAAAAGTGCTGGAATTAATTTGGCGATCGCCAATCCATATCTTGTACTAGGCTTAAATAAGCTGGTAGGGCCATCTACCGTAATTGTAAAACCATGATCTGCATCTCCTTCGATATAAGCCATTAATTGAAACAATTTCAGATAACGAAACAACAACTTATACTCACCAGGAACATTACGGTGAGCATTTAAAGTGATATTACTAGCGCGGTAAAATACCCCTTGCACCTGCGATAAATTATAGCGATGCAGCAATGCTTCCGGTACTGGTGCTTCAAATTGCGTCAAAATCCGATTGTCGGGTAAATCTGCATATAAACCAGTGCGGATATGCACAGGTAAAACTTCTCTTTCTAATTCTTGACTCAGGGTATTTGCTAAAGTAGCAAGTGTTTTTTCCGATGCTTCCAAACTAGGAACGGATTTAGCAGCAAGACTATATACTTTATCTCTTAATTGTTGAGGTTCTAGCGGACTAACAATTTCAAACTTACTAAAAGCATCACTTTTTAGTAAATGTGCTAATCCGCGAATTACCCGAAAATCAGGGCGTTCGCCTTCTATATCTAATAGCTGTTGATCTAGTTTACCTTGAGTATTGCCAACAGCTTCTTGAAAACACTCAATTAAATCTAGTGCGATCGCAATATTCTGATTATCTATCGTTAAGCGCTTCGGTGCGATCGCCTCCCCATTTTGACGGTGAATCAGTAATTCAGTTGGTAACATTGCTGAGAACGAAATAACCAATAAGTATTTATACTTAAAAACTTACCAATTTCTAGTAATTGCTAGTATTAACCAATACTAATAACATCCCAGAGTAGCTAGTATTTAACAGATAATACATCTTATACATCATCTCTGACAAAAAGCAGTTCCCAGTTGATCCCAGTGGAGAAAACATTTAAAAAGAAACTATCACACATCTACATAGTTAAAGTTCGCAGTTTAATCACTATCCAGCCAAATTGCTCAATGGCTTAGTCAGTAGCCTTAAAAGCTTTAAATCTCTTGAATTTATATGCCTAGATTATTAAATTTTCTCACTGAAAACCCGTTTATTCCCCACGGACACTGCTATCTTTGGAAACCTGGGTTAGTAGGGCTGCATATTATATCTGACTCCCTAATTGCCCTAGCTTATTATTCCATTCCTTTAACCCTGCTATATTTTGTCCGCAAGCGGGAAGATTTACCCTTTAACGGCATATTCCTGTTATTTGTAGCCTTCATCCTTGCTTGCGGAACTACTCACATCATGGAAGTGTGGACACTTTGGCATCCTCATTATTGGATATCAGGTTTCCTCAAAGCAATTACCGCCACCGTTTCAGCTTATACAGCAGTGAAGCTTGTTCCCTTAGTGCCACTAGCATTAGCTTTACCTAGCCCTGCACAACTAGAAGCAGCTAACGTAGAACTTAAACGTGAAATTGCCACTCGCAAGCTTGTAGAAGAAGAATTACGGAAGAGTGAAGAACGTTTCAGGAGTGCCTTTGACAATGCCGCTACTGGACTAGCATTAGCAGATTTAGATGGTAGTTGGTTCAAAGTTAATCGTTCTTTTTGCAATCTGGTTGGATATTCTGAAGAAGAATTACTAGGTATGAGTTTTCAAACTATTACTCACCCAGATGATGTCGATACCTCTCTCAAAAATATTCGTCTGCTGCTGAATGGAGAACTTAACTACTATCACCTAGAGAAGCGATATATACACAAAGATGGACATATCGTATGGATTGTATTAAGTAAATCCATAATGCGTGAAACATTCAACAGCGAGGATGCCAACCAACACTTAGGGAAACCTTTATATCTGATTGATCAACTCCAAGATATTACTGAGCGCAAAATAGCAGAAGAAGAGTTAAAGAAAAGTTCCGCAGCATTGCGTGACTCAGAGGCTGAAATGCGAGCTTTGTTTGCCGCCATGAGTGATGTTATTCTCGTCCTAGATCGGCAAGGACGCTACCTAAAAATTGCTCCAACTAATCCTAGCTTATTATATCAGCCTCCAGAGGAACTAATTGGCAAAACCCTCGCTCAAGTGTTTTTACCAGAAATAGCAAAATTTTTTAAAACTTACATTGACAAAGCCTTAAATTTAAAGGTGCCTGTTAATATTGAATACAGCTTACCTATTGATAATAAAATTGTTTGGTTTGCAGCTTGTATATCACCTATGACTGATGACACGGTGATTTGGGTAGCAAGAGACATTACCGAAAGTAAGCAAGCAGAAGCTGCTTTAATTCAAGCTAAAGACCAATTAGAAATTCGCGTTCAAGAACGGACTGCTGAATTACAAAATGCTGTATATCAACTAGAGCGATCGCAAGAAGAACTCCACCAATCTTTAGAAAAAGAAAAAGAACTAAGCGAACTAAAGTCTCGCTTTATTACAATGGCTTCTCATGAGTTCCGCACTCCACTAGCAACTATTTTATCATCCAGTGATTTACTGAAATCTTTTGGTCATAAATTTAGTGAAGAAAGAAAGTTACAACATCTTAATAAAATCCAAACGCAAGTTAAAAATATGACTTTGCTACTGGAAGATGTACTATTTATGGGTAAAGTCGAAGCAGGTAAACTGACTTTAAATGTCACAAGTTTTAACTTGGAAGTATTTTGCCGAGAGTTAATTGATGAAATATCTTTAGCAGACCGCAGAAAGCATAAATTGCTATTTGAGAGTCACGGAGATTGTAGCACTGTAGAAATGGATTGCCAGCTTTTACGGCAAATTTTAACCAACTTAGTATCCAACGCCTTTAAGTACTCTCCCGAAGGAGCAATTATTCAAGTAACTATTATTTGTAACAATGAACGAACTATAATTAATGTTCAAGATCAAGGCATTGGTATTCCTATCTGCGAACAGCATCATATTTTTGAAATCTTCCATCGAGCAAGTAATGTCGGTAATATCTCAGGAACAGGCTTAGGTTTAGCAATTGTCAAGCAAGCAGTAGAATTACATCAGGGAAAAATTTCGTTTGAAAGTGAGGTAGGCGTAGGAACAAGTTTTACTGTTTCCATGCCTACGCATCAATTAAAAATGTACTTACATAGTCGCTAATGCAGGGTAAACATTGATAAGTAGCTGGGTGAAAATAAACTTAACATGGTCATTGGTCATCGGTCATTGGTTATTTTAATTGTTAATTGTTAATTGATTAATATGCCAGAGAATAATGAAATTGCTGTTGAATTCCACGACGTAACTTATTGTCCAACAAAACAACCTTTAGTATCAAATCTCAATTTTACAGTTTACCGAGGAGAGATATTAGTATTACTTGGTCGCAGTGGTAGTGGTAAAACAACAACCATGAAACTAATTAACAGTTTGCTGACACCAACAGCAGGCGAAGTGAGAGTTAATGGAATTCCCACTACAGAATGGAACCCAATCAAGCTGCGACGTTATATTGGCTATGTCATCCAAGAAACAGGGTTATTTCAACATTTTACGGTAGAACGCAATATTGGGTTAGTACCATCTTTAGAAGCTTGGAAACCGAAGCAAATTAAAACCCGTGTTTATGAACTTTTACATCTGCTAGGTTTAGATCCAGAGCAATTTGCAAATCGTTATCCCCACGAACTTTCTGGTGGACAAAGGCAACGTATTGGTGTTGCACGGGCATTAGCTGCTGATCCACCTTTAATGGTAATGGATGAACCATTTGGAGCGTTAGATCCCATTACACGCCTAGAAATTCAGCGTGAGTTTCTACGTTTACAACAGGAATTAGGAAAAACAGTTATATTTGTTACCCATGATATACAGGAAGCGTTCACTCTCGCATCAAGAATTGGTTTGATGAATCAGGGAAAATTAGTAGTATTAGATACACCTGCTGAGTTTCTAAAATCTCAGGAACCAGAGGCGCGTGCTTTTATGCAATGCTTAGGCGCGATCGCGAACTGACAAGTCAGCGCGATCGCGATCGCACAAAACAATTCAGTAGAGAGTTGACAAAATTGCCAGACTTCTTCCTAATCCGTTATGGTTCAGAAATACTAACCCAAACGGGCAACCACTTATTGCTAGTTGGCATTTCTATTACAATTGCTACCTTAGTAGGCATCCCTCTAGGTATTTTAATCACCCGTAAACCACAACTTACTAAGCTAATATTAGGTTTTGCCAATATAGTTCAAACAATTCCTAGTTTAGCGATTTTTGGTTTTTTAATTTCAGTTCCCTTTCTAGGAGGAATTGGCAACACTCCCGCTATTGTTGCATTAACTCTTTATTCATTACTACCAATTATTCGTAATACATACACTGGCATTACTAACGTTGATCCAGCAATTCGTGAAGCTGGTAGAGGTATGGGCATGACTGATTGGCAATTACTTTTACAAGTTGAAATACCCTTATCATTGGGGGTAATTTTAGCAGGTTTGCGCGTTGCTACTGTAATTGCTATTGGTATTGCTACAATTGCTCCTGCTATTGGTGCTGATGGATTGGGTGTGTTTATATTTCGGGGTATATCAATGGTAAATAATCAAGTAATTCTTGCTGGTGCTGTACCCGCAGCTTTGATTGCCTTAGCAGCAGATTTTGCCCTTGGTTGGATTGAACGCTTACTAACGTTTAAAAGGTAAATAAGTCAATTGAAAAAATTATTATTATACTTCTTCCCAAAATCGCAAATTAACCCAACTCAATCCCCCCTGGGAGAAAGTAACAAATTGCACTCCCTCCCCTTTATAAGGGGAGGGTTGGGGAGGGGTAAAATCATCAATTTATTATTAATCTTACCAATTATTTTAATTTTAGCGATCGCCAGTTGCCGCCCTCAACAAAATACCAGCAGTAGCGGTGATATTGTAATTGGATCAAAAAACTTTACTGAACAAGTTATCTTAGGAGAACTTTTAGCCCAACAGATTGAAAACACCACCAAATTAAAAGTCCAACGCCGCTTAAACTTAGGAGGCACTTTCATCTGCCATAAAGGGTTACAATCCGGTCAAATGGATGCTTATGTAGAATACACCGGAACTGCTTTCACCGCCATCTTAAACAAAAAAACTATTACTAACCCCCAACAAGTTTATCAACAAGTTAAACAACAATACGCCAAACAATTCAACTTAGCAGTAACTCAACCTCTGGGCTTTAATAACACCTTTGCGATGATTATCAGGGGTAGTGATGCTCAACGATTACAGATAAAAACACTATCCGAAGCTAATAAATATACCCCACAATGGCAAGCAGGGGTTGGCTACGAATTTTTAGAACGTGCAGACGGTTTCCCAGGGTTAGCTAAAACTTATAATTTTAAATTTGCCAAACCACCTAAAGTGATGGATTTAGGATTAATGTATCGGGCATTGGTCAATCAAAAAGTTGATTTAGTTGCAGGTAACTCCACAGATGGACAAATTCAGACATTAAATTTACTTGTTTTAAAAGACGATAAAAATTACTTTCCCCCCTATCAAGCTGTACCAGTAGTACGACAAGAAACATTAAAAAAGTACCCCAAATTGCAATCTGCTTTAAACCAGTTAGAAGGATTAATTTCTGAATCAGATATGCGACAAATGAATTATCAAGTTGATGGAGAATTTCGGAAAGTTGAAGATGTAGTCAGAGAGTTTTTACAAACCAAAAACTTATCCTCTGTTGATATTAAAGAAGATTAAAAAGCTAATTGCTAAAAGCTAACCGCTAACTGCTATATATTTACAAACCTCTTGGTCGTTGACGCGCCCATCCAGTTACACGCCAAAGATAAATAAATAAAACTCCCGAAACAAGTGCGCCAAGATTCCACTTAACCGCTTTTTTTAACAAAGCAAGGCGCTGAGTTTTTAAATTAGCTTCGGATTGCTGTTCAATTGTCTTCTGATAGTTATTCAATCTTGATACAACTTGCTCTTTAAATACTTGCGGATTTTTAGTATCGAGCGAATTGTCTCGGTTGTTCAATGCTTTTAATATATTATTTAACTCTTCAGTAGATGTAGCTTGATTAAATCTTTCTTCTATCTGTTCTGTTTGAGCTATTTGTTGACTAACTTGACTTCTCAATAAAGCTTCATTAGAAGTATTAATCCTAACACTATCCCTAATTCCCAAGGGAATTAGTAACAGATATAACACACCAACCAATAAACAAGCCCATGATAACGCTCTAAGCAACTGTTTTTCTAACTTTTCACGATACAACCACTCTCCATAAAAAACTAATACCAGCCCCAAAAATGGTACAGGTACTCGCTCAACTAAACTTCCCAATGTTTGAAATTCCCAAACAGGGTTTAAAAATTGCGGTGGTACAAAAATATTTATATAGTCAAAAAAACCTAATATCAATAAACCGTAGCCTGCAAAGCGCAGAATACCAATTGAGCGCCCTTCAAAGCTTTCTAATTGTGCCATTTGTAAATTACCTTCAAATATCAACTAAATTACCTTGGAGGAAACCGAGGAACCCACCAGTTATACCAAGAAATCCATGCCTCTTCTAAAACTGGGTATGTAGCCTCAGTTGAAGATTTAATCATAGGTATGGATACAAGCGTCCATAAACACCGCCAGTCCCGCAAATCTTCCTTACCAAGTAGCCAAGGAACTAGCCTATTTATCTGTAAATCATAAGTATTACGGTTGTCAGTAAACTGCTCTGAAGTGACTGTACTACCACCGCGTGGGTTAATACAAGCACTCAAATATGCTCGTTTATTGTGGCTAAACAAGCTATAAAATCCGACTTTATCCGAATAACGATTAACCAGCAAAGACTTATCGAAAGATGGTATCAGAGAGGATTTTTCTATGAGTTGTTGGGTGTCGCCATTTGTACTTACTAAATAACGAGTCTCAATAGTCAGTTTTTGATTGTTGGAAATATATTGATAGTGCTTTCCAGCTACAGAATTAAAATTTTCACCTTTGATATTAGTTAGAGGCTCACTTGCCAAACTTTGCCAATTATGTAATGCAACTTCATTCGGAAAACTAAAAGCAATAGACTTATCGACAGGAGCTAAAATACGCTTACCTAAAGTAGATATTCCCACAAAGAAAGTTATAGCTAAAATGTAAAGTCGCAGTTCTTTCCATAAATTCATTCTTCTTTCAACTCCACAGCTTCCATTACTTGTGGTTCACCCTGAGTCACTACAAATTTACAGAACCACCAAAACACAAAGATGGCAATTGTAGAAAAAATTTGAGCGCCATCCCCGCCATGCCAATAGTCAAAAGCTGCTCGATTAGAAAAAGCTACTAAAAATGCCATGAGTGCGACACGAATACTGTTAACTATAAAAGCTAAAATCACTGCACTAATAAGCAAAATTAGTTTTTTATAAGTTCCCAGAGGAAATATCACAAGTACGATACACGCTATTTGCAAAAGCAAGATCATATCATCTAAGCCAGAACATCGGTCATATATAGTTATTGCACCACCAGGCAGAATAATATTTACCCCCAATCGCTCTGTCTCAAATCCTAAATACCAAAGAACAAACGCAGAAAATTTAGAAGTAATCGTAGATACCAGTATACTAATATCAACGCCGAGAACTTTCCCAATTATCGGTAATAAAGGCTCAGTTGGGAAGATACTCAAAAATACGATCGCCAATTCCCGTGTATATTGCTTTAAATTGTTAAAACCAGAAGCTAATAAACAGACACTTAGGGCTGATATTAAAGGAGAAATATTAGCTAAAATATCATCATTGATACTACTAAATAAACTCCTAAACATAACCCAAGCAATAAATATTAATCCAACTGTGGTAGAAATAATATCACTTTTCAGACAAAGGTAATGGCGTTGTTGCCAGCTTAAAAATATTACCGCCCCCCAAGCAAGTATTTTAAATACTACTTGGTCAATACTTTGACTGGTTGTCCAAGTTATATCTAGATTAATTGCTATTAAGCAACCTGTTATACCCAATATCCAAAAATTAGGATTCCGCAGCTGTGGATCAAAAGTAACAGAAATTATTTTCATGCAATATTAACTAAATATTTCTGAGCAAAGATTTAATGATTAAACTTTGTTCATAGAAAAGTTACCTGACTCACATCTCAAGGCGCAGGACATTAAACTTTTACTTTTAAATGGTGACGTTCGCTACGCGAGGGTGAAGGTCTAGAGCATTATACAAATAAATTGTCATGCAAAACAAAAGTGAGTTTTTTAAATTATATCTTCTACCTAATGGCATATTCCTTTGATATAGCTTCTTGGATTAAAATCATACGGATTAAGATCCCATCTTTTTCTATCAGTCAACCTCAGTAAATACAAAATGCTCATGAAAAAATTAGCATGGGTAACAGCAATGACAGCACTATTCACAGTGCTGTCATCTAGTAGTACAAAGGCGCAAACCTTTACTGAAAGTGGTGATGCAGGTGAAACCCTTGGTGCTGCACAAGTAGTCACAGGAACATCTTTAACTTCAATTTCAGGAAGTCTCTCTGATTCTGGAGATCTTGCAGATTTGTTCCAAATTGCACTAACTGGTGGTCAGGAATTTTCTGCTAGCACAAGAAATGCGGCTACGGATCAAGCGGCTGCTGATGATATTGCAGGGAACCCGACTACTGTACTGCTAAACCCTCAGTTGGCGTTGTTTGACGTTAATGGCACAGGCATTTATGCCAATGATAACTTTAGTGGTTCCTCACAAGCAACTCTTTTACGCAATACGACCTTTACTCCTCAACAATCAGGAATCTATTATTTAGCTATTTCTAGCTCTGGTTATAATCCTGTCAGTTCTGGAGGCGAAATTTTCCCAGCCATGTCTACAGGCAATGTTGGCCCGACTGGTTCTGGTGGTGCTTCATCACTTACTGGTTTTTCTGGTACAGGTTCTGGCGGTGGCACTTATAGCATCGCTTTAAGTGGCGCTCAAGCTGTACCTGCCCCACCTGCTACAATAGGTCTACTAATTATGGGTGCTTTAACTGCTGGCTCGGTGCTGAAATCCCAAAAAAACAAAAGACTCAATTGAAACGAGATTAAATTATTTTACATCGAATAGTTGGTAAAAAACTGATTGAAAATAAATCAGAAATATTCAACAAATTTCGATGGCAAGTGGTATTTCATAGTAGTTAAGAAATAATCTGACCATTTCTTAATATTCCTTGAAAGTAGAACAATAATTAAGTGAAAAATTAACATTTCTATTGAAAAATTGTAGAGATGGATATTTTTCAAAATTCTGGAGCTAAGAACATGGTGAATAAAACAATTACTCCCCTTAAAACTTTTTTACAACGCTTGGTTTTAGGTGGCTCAAGTAAAAATCTCAAAAAAACACTGGGATTGGGTGTATTAGCTTTGGGTTTGGCTTTGATCGCTGCAACTACCCCTAAATACCTCAGAGCTTCTGACCATGACGACGGCGAGGTTGATACCAAAGGACGCAACTTAAATTTAACAGATTTGTTTGTGTTCAGGGAAAAAGACCAACAAGGCGGTGGTAGTGAGAATTTGGTCTTCATCATGAATACCAACCCGCGATCAATGCCTCGTCAGCAGTATTATTTCAGTAATAGAGCGCGTTACGAGTTTAAGGTGAAGCGCGTTACAGATAATAATGCCTCGCTTGGTGCTAACGATTATGCAACGCCTGACATAACTCTGCGATTTGAATTTGGCGCACCTACTGGCACTGACCCTTCTTTTAAGCGACAGCAGATCAAACTAACAGTAATCCGTGATGGTCAAATAGTAGCTAATGCTACTTCCGCAGGCACAACTACGCCTGTGAGATCTAATACCCCGACTGTTAACAACGTAGCAGTGGCAGGCGCACCAGTATCTGTGTTTGCTGGTCTACGGGAAGATCCATTCTTTTTTGATGTTGAGCAGTTCTTCCGAGTGCGTGCAGGTGCATTAGGGTTTGGGCCTAAGGTAGGCTTCCGTACCCCTGAGACAGCTATTGACGACTTCAAAGATGTCAACGTCAATGCGATCGCAGTGCGAGTGCCAATGTCTTTCTTAAAAGGCTCATCCTCTGCAACAACCTACGATGTTTGGGAAACCATTTCCGTCGGTTCTGGCAATACATTCAATCAGGTTGAGAGGTTAGCTCGACCAGCAGTCAACGAAGGCTTAGTTGTCACTAATGAATTCCTGAATGCCTTAAACATGGTTGGGCCAGAGTTTGAAGCTGCTGCCTTGGGTAATCAACTACCACCAGATCAACAAGCAACAGCTAATGCGATTGTAGGTGAAGCGAAGAATACCTTGCTCAAACTTGGTAATACCGAGGAGCGTGCCAACGCATTGCTTGGTGCTTTTCTGCCAGATGTAATGCGGATCGATACAACGCAAGCCAGCAACTATGATGTAACCATCCCACCAAGTTGCTTGAATACTAAAGGTAGCCCTATTTGTGGGAGAAAGCTCAAGGATGATGTTGTTGACCTGACTTTAAAAGTGTTAACTGGTAATCAGGCTGCGACTGATAACGTGTCTTACGAAGGCAATAATCATGCACAAGGTCATAAGCAGTTATCACCTAACTTCCCCTATTTAGCTTTACCCAACTAGGCAGATAACCTTTTAGTGGGGGGATGAGCTAGGAGCAAAAAGAAAGAAGATTTTAAGAAAATAGAATTATCTAAATTTTCCCTATCTCCCTCATTTCCCCTATCCACAGCAGTATTGAGCGTTGCTCCTAGTTGAAACAAAGTAAGCGGCATGAAAAGCAGTGATTTTTCTGAACATGAACAACCAAAACAGAGAAAACGTTTTTGGCTGCCACTTCTAATTGCTTTGCCGATCGCAGGTACTCTGCTAGTATCCGTTCCAATAGGTATACGCTTGTGGAATGAAAATTTTGGAGATCAACAACTCAATTCTGTTTACCGTTACAACTTTGAGCGACCATCACCAGGCAGTGTTACTCAAGCTTTAGAACAAGAAATAGGTTTTTATCAAAAACGCCTGCGCTACGATCCTGATGGCGGACTAAATCGAGCTTCACTAGCCAAAGTTTACTTAAAAATGGCTAGAGCGACTGGAGAAACAAGTTGGTATTTGTTAGCCGAACAGACTGCTCAAGAGTCACTCGCAAAATTGTCTTTTAATAATGAAACTGCAATTATAGTACTGGCTAGGGTAGCAACAGCTAGACATGACTTTAACGAGGCAATTCGTTTAGCGAAACAAACGGACGGAAAGGATGATGCCTTAGCAACTCTTGTCACGGCTAATTTAGCCACAGGTAATATAAAAGAGGCAAATATTGCCGCCGAGAAATTAGTGGTTCATAGTCCTTCTGTAGCTTCTTTGACGCTACAAGCATTAGTAAAAGTAGCTCAAGGGAAAGATCAAGAAGCCATCCAAACTTTTCAAAAAGCCTTAGCTACTGAAGAACCTGAAGAAACTGGTAGCTCAGTATCAGCACGTACCTTATTAGGTAGACTTTACTTGAAACGGGGTGAAATAAAACTAGCAGAAGGACTCTATAAAGAAGCTTTGCGTGTTCTGCCACAATATTCCCCAGCACTTTTAAATCTGGCAGAATTAGAAGTTCGGCGGGGAAATTATCAAGCTGCTGAAAAAATTTACTCGCAATTTTTCATTACCTTACAACGCGCCCCGACTGTGTACGATCACGTTGTGCTGCGGGGTATGGCACGAGTAAAAGATTTACAAGGAAATTCATCAGAAGCGCAAAAGTGGCGAGAAAAAGCTGAAACAAGGTTGCGCCAAGAGTTGACCTCCTTTGGTCACAAACGTGAGTTAGCACGCTTATTGATAGAGCGGGGACGTTCTCAAGACTTAGTTGAAGCTCTTTCCTTAATACAATCAGAATTGCCAAACCGCCGTGATGCTGAGACGTTTGATACTTTAGCTTGGGCATTTTCCAGCTTAGGTCGCTGGGGGGAAGCGCAACAGGCAATGCAGCAGGCAATGCGATCGGGCATACGTGATGCGGGAATGTTTTACCGTGCAGGTACAATTGAACAAAATTTGGGCAATCAAGCTACTGCTGTAGCTTTCTTTAAACAAGCGCAGGAGACAGACCCAACATTTGACGAAAAGGCTCGGCAAGCTTTGGGTCTTGGTGTAGGACTTTTGGGTTTAAACTAATCAATTAACAATTAATAATTAATAAACTTATGTCTATTGGACTTATTACCAAAATTATAATTTTGTTTTTTTATCGCAGATGTGAGCATATTAACGCAGATGTAATCCAAGATTTTCTTAACTAAGGCTACGAGGTCTAGATATATAAAGACAAGTCGGTATTAATTGATTAAGTATAAAAAGTGATGAATAAAAAATGGCGTGGATTTCGGTTTAGTATACTTGCGTTTTTAGGTACGCTGCTGCTCTCGATTGGCTTTGCCAGCCCTAGCCATGCTCATTGGGCTGATTTAGCAGTTGCAGAAATTGTTGTAGGTGATACACAAACTAGGGTCACGCTGACTTTTCCGACTGGCTTGGTAGCATCAGCAGATGATAATCGAGATGGTCAGTTAACACCTAATGAGGTAAGCATACATCAAGCAGAATTGCAAGCATTTTTAGGCGATCGCATTCGCCTAACTGACAGTCAAGGACAACTCGGTGTTTTAACCATCAAACCATCAGACAAGACGGCAGTTCCCCCAAATATGCAGGTTACTGCTGGCACACATAGCACCTTAATGTTGCTTTACTCCTGGGTTAAACCTGTAGCGGGAATAAAGATTAACTACAATTTATTCCTGCCTGGAGTGCCTACGGCTCGTTGCTTGGCGACTATATTTGATCGCGGGCAGGTGCAAAACGCCATTTTTAGCCCAGACAACCAGCAGATATCATTAGGGCAGAACTCATTTTGGCTACCTGCTAGTAGCTTTTTAATTGCGATCGCAGGGTCTTTTGTTTGGGGCGCAATGCACGCGGTTTCACCTGGACACGGTAAAACTATAGTTGGAGCCTATTTAGTAGGATCTCGCGCTACACCTCAACACGCTGTATTCTTAGGATTGACTACTACTATTACCCATACTCTTGGCGTATTTGCTTTAGGTTTGGTGGCTCTATTCGCCTCTAAGTGGATCGTGCCACAGCAAATATATCCTTGGTTAAGCTTTATATCTGGTTTATTGGTCGTTATTATTGGTCTGAACCTGTTAAGCAATAGATTACCGAAAATTAAGCTACTAAGTAAATGGTCATCAAGACACAGCCATGATCAGCATGGGCATGATCATCACCAACACGATCGCGACCACAATCACGGTCATACTCATGACCACGCTCATGATCATAGCCATACTCATGACCACGACCACGATCGTAGTCATGCACATCACGGTGGACATACCCATCATGACCACTCACACTTACCACCAGGGGCTAATGGAGAGCCTGTAACTTGGCGTAGTTTACTTGCTTTGGGGATTTCTGGTGGTCTTGTACCCTGTCCCTCAGCTTTGGTTGTACTGTTAAGTTCTGTTGCACTAGGTCGTACAGGCTTCGGATTATTGCTCGTATTAGCATTTAGTTCGGGACTAGCAGCTACACTAACCGGAATTGGATTGTTACTGGTTGGTGGTAAACGAATATTTGATCGTTTTCCTACACAAGGTAAACTGTTTCGTGGCTTACCTGCTGTCAGTGCGCTGTTAATTACACTGTTTGGTTTGGGTATTACAACACAAGCACTAGCCCAAATTGGCTTAGTTAGACTTTAAGCTTGCTGTGAGGAGAGAGGAGAGAGGAGAGAATATTATGTGTGGTTAATCAGTTCTATGATCAACCCGAAAAGCAGGGCAAAATTTTGATGCGTTTGCCCTAGCTTACTTACTGTGTAAAGCGTTTGCTAGAGGTTATTCTCTTTTTAATTCCGCTCAATCCGATGAATAATGGCAAGATTGCTAGTGAATAGAAAGAGGAATTTTCTGGAATTGGAGTAGCCTGAAAAATTATGTCAGGTGGAATATCATCATCATTAGGAAAAGGATCAACCGCTCCATTATCAGGAGAGTTATACTCCCGATATTGACTAGCAAAACTACTAAAATAAGGATTATAAATAGTGTTCGTTTCATCGTTTTCCAGTAGATAACCAAATCCGTTAAAGGTCAACTGGGGTTGATTAACAGAAATTAAATTATCTGTTAAGGAGTTAGGATCACCGCCAACTGGTTGGGTTGTAGGTATTAGGGAACTTATATTGATGCCGTTTCTAGTCCCTGTTATTCCTGTGATTGTATAGTAACCGTTAGCGTCTGTAATGTTTGTAGTGGTAAAAGCGCCAGCAGCCTCTATAAGACTGTCAGTAGTACTATAAGACCAATTCCAAGTACGTGCCTGTACTGAAGTGATTTGTTGCACTACGCCTAATCCAGCTAATCCCAAAGCTACGGCGATATTGTTGATATTCATCGGTTAGTTCCCGCTATATATTCTTTTTTGGATAAATCTAAACACGAGAAAACTGAAATTTTGGTGTGAACCTCAGCACTCACTATGAGAATATCATTCTAGCGATCGCGCGATTCCCTCAATGCCTGTTAGATGCGATCGCTTTTCAGGGCAATATATTATATATGCGTTGACAAGAGGGCGGAATGATGAAATTAGCGACTTTAACCACGGCTATCCTGCTAACTACAACTATGAAATTAGCGGCTCAACCAATCAATCCCCCTTCCAATACCTCAATGTTTCAACCTAATCCTTCATTTACTTTAAATTTACAACTCCAGCAAGCTATTTGCGATCAAGATTGGAAGCGATCGATTAAAGTGGTGGATCAAATGATCGCTTATGTTTCTAAGCCACCTGCAACTTCGATTATGTATAAGCCTGAACTGATAAATTATCGCGGTCAATTACAAAGGCTGGATAAGTCAGCAGCCAAAATTCCTCTAGAATTGCTTTCTGGTTGTACATCAGCTTTAACCACTCCAGGCACTCAAAATATCTCCAGATAATAGGTAAGTCTTGGGCTGATGTCGAATTTAGTTAAAATAGAGCCGAAGTATTGCCAACGCTGCAATTTGTAAGCCCATGACAACCGTCGCACCTGTAAAAACTAAGTACGAAGCAATTATTGGTCTAGAAACCCATTGTCAACTAAGTACAAATACTAAAATTTTCTGCAATTGCTCCACGGAATTTGGTGCGACTCCAAACCAGAACATTTGTCCGGTTTGCATGGGAATGCCTGGAGTCCTACCAGTTTTAAATCAACACGTACTAGAATATGCAGTCAAAGCTGGTTTAGCACTCAACTCGACTATTGCACCTAACAGCAAATTTGACCGCAAGCAGTATTTTTATCCAGATTTACCTAAAAACTATCAAATTTCTCAGTATGACTTGCCAATAGCTGAACATGGTTGGCTAGAAATTGAGTTATTAGATGATGCTGGCAATCCCACCCGCAAGCGGATTGGTATTACACGCCTGCACATGGAAGAAGATGCTGGTAAATTGGTACACGGTGGAGGTGAGCGGCTTTCTGGTTCCACCTACTCTTTAGTAGACTACAACCGCACTGGTGTTCCCTTAGTAGAAATTGTCTCTGAACCTGACATTCGTTCAGGTCAAGAAGCCGCAGAATATGCCCAAGAACTACGCCGAATTTTACGCTACCTCGGCGTGAGTGACGGCAATATGCAAGAAGGTTCCCTGCGCTGCGACGTGAATATTTCGATACGTCCAGTTGGACAGGAAGAGTTTGGCACGAAAGTAGAAATCAAAAACATGAACTCTTTCAGTGCTATCCAAAAGGCAATTGATTATGAAATTGAGCGACAAACTGTTGCTGTAGAATCTGGTGAGCGCATTGTACAAGAGACCAGATTATGGGAAGAAGGTAATCAACGCACTATCAGTATGCGTATTAAAGAAGGAAGTAGCGACTACCGCTATTTCCCTGAACCTGATTTAGTACCTATTCAAGTTCCTGTTGAACAGCTAGAACAATGGAAATCTGAACTACCGGAACTACCAGCAGCAAAACGGCATCGTTATGAAACTGAACTAGGACTTTCTGCCTATGATGCCAGGGTGCTAACAGATGACCGATTTGTAGCAGAATATTTTGAAGCTGCTATTGCTGCTAAAGCTCAACCCAAGCAAGCAGCTAATTGGGTAATGGGAGACATTACCGGATACCTAAATAATGAAAAACTCAACATCAATCAAATTGCCTTCAAACCGCAAGATTTTGCAGAACTGATTAGTTTGATTGAAAACGGCACTATTAGCGGCAAAATCGCCAAGGAAATTCTGCCAGAGTTATTATCTGAAGGTGGTTCTCCTCAAGAATTAGTTAATCGTAAGGGACTTGTCCAAATCTCCAACACCGCAGAACTGGAAAAAATTATTGATGAAATCATTGCTGCTAGTCCCAAAGAACTCGAACAGTACCGCAATGGTAAAACCAAGCTGCTTGGGTTCTTTGTGGGTCAAGTAATGAAAAAAACTAGCGGTCGGGCAGACCCTAAGCTAACCAACCAAATGCTCAATCAAAAGTTAAACAAATAGTGCAGTATACCCAGCATAGCCGAAAACAGTACACAAAAAGTTACAAAATGCAACCTGGGGGGTATCACCCCCCATCCTAAAAAGGCTATACTGTGTAGTGTAGATGCACCCTGATGATGGGAGGGTCTGGCAAATGACTCTCCTATTTTTTTTACCGGAAAATTGGGGAGTATATAGATATGATTATTCGCAAAGCCTACCGTTTTCGACTTAAACCAAAACATAAACACCTGGCTATGTAGGCACAGTTTGCAGGGTGTTGCAGACTGGTATGGAATAAAGGGTTGGCTTTGCAAAAAGAGCTTCTGGAGAATAATAATAAGTGTTTATCGTACAGTCAAATAACCACAGAATTAACTAAGTGGAAACAGCTTGAAGAATTAAGCTTTCTTAACAATGTTCACTCTCAAATTCTGCAACAAGCGTTAAAGAATTTAAGTCAAGCGTTAAAAGAAGCATTGGATAAAACCAATCCTAAAAAGTTTCCTAGATTTCATAAAAAGGGAAAACAAGATTCTTTCCGCTATCCGCAAGGATTTAAAATAGACAACGCCAATGGAAGAGTTTATTTGCCTAAAATTGGATGGGTTGGTTATACCAAAAGCCAAGATATAGAAGGAATTGCTAAGAATGTTACTGTGAAAAGAAGTGGTAAGCATTGGTTGATCTTAATCCAAGTAGAGATGGAAGTAGAACCACCACAACACCCGTCAGAGTCATTAAGGGGTGGAGATTTGGGGGTAAAAAGATTTCTGACTTTATCGGACGGTAGTTTCTATGAACCAATAAACATATATCGCAAATTACAGAAAAAGCTAGCTTTTTTACAAAGGCGGTTATCTAAAAAAGTCAAATGCTCTAATAACAGAAGAAAACAACAGCAAAAAGTTAATCGACTACATACTCGGATTGCTAATATACGCTTAGACTATCTCCATAAAATCTCTAATATACTTAGCAAAAACCACGCAGTAATAATATTGGAAGATTTGCAGATAGCTAATATGAGCAAGTCGGCACGAGGAAGTGTAGAAAAACCTGGGAAAAATGTTAAAGTTAAATCTGGATTAAACAAATCTATTCTCGATCAAGGCTGGGGTGAATTTGTTAGACAACTTGACTATAAATTAACTTGGAAGGGTGGATTATTAGTTCTTGTTAATCCTAAAAATACCAGTCGTTGCTGTCCTGAATGTGGTCATACTTCGGGGGAGAATAGGAAAACCCAAGCAGTATTTAAATGCTTGAATTGTAATTATACAAATAATGCTGATTTAGTCGGCGCAATTAATGTTTTAAGGGCTGGGCTAGCCCGGATTGCCTGTGGAGAATCTCATACAGATTCGTTGAAGCAGGAACCTGCCAAAGCTACTATTATATAGTAGTTAATTTGGAATCCCTGTTCGTTCACGACGGGGAGGATGTCAATATGCTATTGGGTGTTATTACGCTGCCCTTGGCGTTTAAATTTGCTTCTCCAGGCTCAGTTCTGATTGATTTAGGGCCAGTGGCTATTCGCTGGTATGGGCTATTAATTGCATCTGCTGTATTAATTGGACTCAGCCTTTCAAGGTACTTAGCCAAACGCCGTCATGTTAACCCAGATTTAATCGGTGATTTGGTGATTTGGCTGGTTATTGGCGCAATACCCTGTGCAAGGCTCTACTATGTCTTATTTCAGTGGCAAGAATATGCCCCGAATCCTAGTCAAATCATTGCCATCTGGAGAGGTGGCATTGCGATTCATGGGGCAATTTTAGGCGGGATTTTGGCTGCTTTGATTTTTGCCAGACTCCAAAAAGTTTCTTTTTGGGTTTTAGCCGATTTGATCGCACCCTCTCTAATTCTCGGTCAAGCAATTGGTCGCTGGGGCAATTTCTTCAACTCCGAAGCGTTTGGGGGGCCTACTGATTTGCCCTGGAAACTATATATTCCTAGCTATCGCCGTCCACGAGAGTTTATTACTGTTGAATACTTCCATCCCACATTTTTATACGAATCAATTTGGAACTTGCTAGTATTCGCGTTACTGATGTTTCTATTTTTTAGAGATACAGGGCGTAAACCACGTCTGAAAGTCGGTACATTATTTTTGACTTACATGGTGGCGTATAGTGCTGGTCGTTTTTGGATTGAGGGATTACGCACAGATAGCCTGATGCTGTTGGGAATATTGCGAATAGCTCAAGTAGTGAGTTTGGTAGGAATTTCTCTCGGTGTTGCTGGTTTAATATGGCTGTATGTATTTAAGCGTTCTTTACCGGATGTAGTAAAACCGGATCAGCAAGATTGGAATTTTGTTTCTGATACTTCCCCGAAGCAAGAAAATTCCCATTAAGTATTCGGGTGAAATTAAAGGTTACTTGCGCTCTTCTGGGACTAGGGACTGGAGACTGGTGAGTGGGAAAACTCTTATACGTTTATTTATGCCCACTTACTTAGTAAAAAAAAAGCCCTAGAGTCTGACTCTAGAGCTAAACCAGGGTGCATCTACCATTCCCTTATTCCCTTGGATGGTGATGCTATCCGGACTGATCCCAGCTATCCGCAGAAATTTTTATAACACGATCAAGGTGAATTTTTGCCTCAATCCTCATATAGCAATTAGCTATTAGCAGTTAGCTTTGCTGTTTTATGAGGCTGTGTCAGTTTCACTACAACTTGTCCTCAGCTTTGTGTCTCTGGCTATAAATGGTAATTATGGAAAAAAACAGCGAATTTCTCCCTCCTACTTCCCAACGTACTTTGGAACCTGCGGTTTATATAGTGGGTGCGGGGCCAGGTGATCCAGATTTATTAACTGTGAAGGCGCAAAAACTCTTGGCACAGGCAGATGTGATTGTGTTTGCCGATTCTTTGGTGCCAGTGCAGATTTTGGAGAGTGTACGTGCTGATGCTGAGATTATGCGGACTGGTAATAAGACTTTAGAGGAAATTTTACCAGTAATGATAGAAAGGGTGCGATCGCACAAATCTGTCGTTCGTCTCCACTCTGGCGATCCTAGTCTCTATGGTGCTGTATTCGAGCAAATGCAACTACTGGCAGAGGCGGATATTCCCTTTGAGGTCATACCAGGAATTAGTGCTTTTCAGGCGGCGGCGGCTAAACTCAAGGTGGAGTTAACTGTGCCTGGGTTGGTGCAAACAATCATTCTTACCCGCATTAGTGGACGCGCATCAGCAGTTCCAGCAACAGAAGAGTTAGCATCTTTGGCAGCGCATCAAGCAAGTTTATGTCTGTATTTAGCAGCGCGTCATGTAGAAGAAGCTCAAGCTCAATTAATGCAGCATTATCCAGCAGATACGCCTGTAGCAATCTGTTTTCGCTTAGGTTGGCCTGATGAGCAAGTTTTGGTAGTCCCATTGCACCAAATGGCGGAAGTAACTCAAAGGGAAAATTTGATTAGAACGACGTTATATGTGATTAGTCCAGCTTTAGGGCAAATAGAAAAAGTGCGATCGCGTTTATACCATCCTGAACACACCCACCTATTCCGTCCAAAAGCAGCTACACATTAAGCTGTTATAGTTGGCAGAATGCTTTAATTGCTTCCCAAGTTTCTGCCATGACGTTACCTAAAGCATGATCGCTATCGAATTCAATCAGCGTTACCCAAGGACGGTTGAGAGCAAAGTTTCTACTAGATTGAATTGGAATAACTTGATCGTGCAATCCATGCACAATTAAAGTGGGAATGGATTTTTGGAGTAGTTGTTCAGAATATTTACTAGCATCCAAGAGGAAATTATGATTTAGAGGAAGCGATCGCTTTTCGCCATAATGATATACAGCTAAGTATTGTTCCTTCTGCCAACGCTGTAATTCTGCTTCTCCCAGTTTGGTTAACCAATGAGACAAAAAGTTAAAGGCTGGGGCTAAAAGCACTAAATTTTGTACTTGTGGGTATTTTTCTCCTAACCAAGCTGCTGTCAATCCACCTAAACTAGAACCAATCAAAGTTACTGAGGTGTTATTTGGCTGTATTTCTGCTTTTACTTGTTGTATTTGGCGAGTAATTGTGAGATCGGAAAAACCGCCTTGGTTGAAGTCAGGGGTTTTTAGGGGAATATTTAAGGCAGAAAAGCGATCTCGTAAATATTGCGCCTTAGTAGAATTAGGACTTGAAGCAAATCCATGTAGATAAATATAATTAGTTCTAGTCACAATAGCTAAATTTTGTTACTGGGTAAATAAGCTGCAAATACATCACAATCATTATTTACTCAAACCTTCTTATTTACCATCAACATAGCCAAAACAGCAACAAGCAAGATTACTAAAGTCACCTCTAGCAATCTTGCTTAATTATCTTGAATTTAATTTATAGCAGTAGCCAGAGAGGTTAGGATATTTTCAATTTTGAAACCATTGGTAACAAAGGCGCATGATTAAAGCTGACTGCTGATAGCTGATAGCTGACTACTGACCGCTATTAATAAGATATCAACGCTTTTGTTGTGTGCTGTTTCCCAGTCGGTTCCCCGACATTTTTCCACGTTGCTGCATTAATTCAGCAAACTTGCTACGTTGTTCAGGAGTTAACACTTTACGCATTGCCAACAGATTATCAAACTGTAATTGAGCTATCTCCTGCTCCAATCTTAGTATTGGGGTGAATTGATCGCGAATAGTGCTGTCATTAGCAGTACCTACCATCAAAGTTGTTAATTTGTTTTTGGCTTCACGCAAATCTCTTTGCTTTTGAGAAATCTGACCTTGATACTGCTGGCGAATATCTGATAACTGCTTGATCTGCTCAGTACTAAGGTTAAGCTGTTGCATCAATGCACCCCAACTACGATTCATTTGTCGGGGTGTTCTCTGGTTAATTGTACCTTGCTGGGGTGATTGAGGATTAGGCTGTGCGATCGCCACAGCACTACCAAGAGATACCATTAACAAAGATACAACTGAAATACGACGTAGCAGCATTAAAATTACCTATTGCAGTGAGTAGGAATGTCATTATTTAGGCGTGCTATTAGAGAGAATTTAAATTTAAGATAAAAGTTCCCCAATTCACCAATTTTTACCTTACTACTGCAATTAAATACTGTGTCAAGGTAAAAGCATCTACACCTAATTCTGTGCGTTCCTGTGCTGCTAAAATTCCTGCTTGAGCGTGCCACCAAGCTGCACTTGGTACTATATTTTCTATAGGCATTTTTCTGGTAGATGCGGCAGCGACAAGTCCACCCATTAAACCAGTTAATACATCCCCACTACCGCCACGTGCTAAAGCTGGCGTACTTTCTGGAATAATCCAAATAGAACCACTAGGATCTGCGATCACAGTTCTTGCTCCTTTTAATAATACGATCGCACTACTTTGTTGAGCTACTCCACGCACTGCGTTTACTCTGTCCTTGTTTGGATCTGGTGCATCAGGAAATAAACGTTTAAACTCACCAGCATGAGGTGTTAGTATTGTTGGCGCTTGTCGTTGAGATAACGTGGGAATAGTTCCAAGCTGTGCCAATATATTTAAACCATCTGCATCTAATATTAGAGGAACAGTGCTTTTTAAAGCTGATTCAACAACAGAAGAAGCATCTTTAGTTAAACCAGGGCCACAAGCGATCGCGCTATAATCACTTAACTCTATTGTTTCTGCTAAATGGGCAATTGCACCCGTTTCTGTTTCGGGACAACCAATAATTAAAGCCTCTGGCAATTGTGCAGTTAATATATCTTTTAACGATTCTGGTACAGCCATTGAGAGCATTCCTACACCGCTTGCTCTTGCTCCTAACCCTGTTAAAATTGCTCCACCAGCATATTTATGAGAACCACAAATTAATAATAAATGTCCTTGCTTATATTTATGTGTTACTGGTGGACGTTTTAAAGGTAAATGTGAAAGTGCAAATTCTGGTGTAATACGTCTAATATTAGGTTGCTCACCGAGTACAGCTTTAATATCTGTTATTGGTAAATCAAAATCAATTAATTCGGCTTCACCGATATATTCTAAAGCTTGGTCTTGTAAAAAAGCTAATTTCCATAAACCTAAACAAAATGTGCGAGTTGCACGGATAGCAATTCCTAAAGCTTCCCCTGTATCAGTATGCAACCCAGAAGGTAAATCAATACTAATAATAGTTTTAGACCATTGATTTAATTCGTTAATTGCAGTAGCAACTGGATCGGTAATAGTTCTTTCTAACCCAAAACCAAACAAACCATCAATAATTAAGTCACAATCTTTTAAAGCTGAAATATCTTCAAAACAGGGTATACCTAAACTTTCAGCATACTGAAAATGTTGAGATGTTAATTCCTTTAACTTAGAAAAAGGACGGGAAATCAGAACATCATAACCTTGAAAATATAATTCACGGGCAACAACTAACGCATCACCCCCATTATGCCCCGATCCAACTATAATTCCGACACGCAAACTGGGATGCGGGGGGTAAAGTTCCTGAATTCTACGAGCAATTAAACTCGCTACCTTTTCCATTAAAGCTGCAACAGGCATTCCAGCAGCAAATACACGCCCTTCAATGTGGCGCATTTGCTCGGCTGTAACTACAAATCCTGCAATTTTCTCTGGCCTATTTTGAGCCATATTTAAAATTATTACCTATTCTATTGTTTTTGCGGTGGTCATAGGTCATTTTAGGAGGGAGGAGAAAATTGTTAATTGTTAATTGTTAATTGTTAATTGTTAATTGTTAATTGTTCAGAGGTGTTAGCCTAGAGAAGCAGCAGTAGTGTAATAGGAATTTTTCCGTCTGTTCTTCAAGTATATGAACAAAGTCGTCGTCGGTCTCTCTGGTGGAGTTGACAGTTCAGTTGCAGCCGCCATCCTACATAATCAAGGATATGAAGTTGTTGGTGTTACCCTTTGGCTGATGAAGGGTAAAGGGCAATGCTGTTCTGAGGGAATGGTCGATGCGGCTTATATTTGTGAACAGTTAGCCATTCCCCATCATATTGTTGATAGTCGGGATCTATTCCAAACCAATATTGTTGATTACTTAGTTACGGGTTACGAAGCTGGAATTACCCCGTTACCTTGTTCTCAATGCAATAAAGCGGTAAAGTTTGGCCCAATGGTGCATTATTCCCAGAAAGAACTGGGAATAGATAAAATTGCTACGGGTCACTATGCGCGAATTACTTATGATACAGATCGCGATCGCTATCAATTGCGACGTGCTGTAGATTTATCTAAAGATCAGTCTTACTTTTTGTATGACTTAACCCAAGACTTACTCGCAGCAACAATATTTCCCTTGGGAGAACAAACAAAAACAGAAACTCGGCGTATTGCTGCGGAATTTAACTTGAAAACTGCTGAAAAACCGGAAAGTCAAGATTTATGCTTGATTGAAAAGCATGGTTCAATGAAGGGGTTTTTAGATCAATACATTACGCCGCAAGATGGCGATATTGTTGACCAAAATGGCAAAATTTTGGGTAAACATACAGGTATCCATCACTATACAATTGGACAGCGCAAGGGGCTAGGAATTGCTGCTGCTGAACCTTTGTATGTAGTTGGATTGGATGCAGTAAGGAATAGAGTTATTGTAGGCGATCGCACAAGCTCTCATCAAACTGAATGCACAGTGCAAAGAGTAAATTGGGTTTCTATCCCAGAACCTACTAACCCTATCCGCGCCGAAGTGCAAGTCCGCTATCGCTCACAACCTGTACCAGTTAGTGTAATTCCCCTAGAAAACTCCCGCGTCAAGTTAGTATTTGATGAGCCACAGTTTTGTATTACACCTGGACAAGCTGCTGTTTGGTATAACGGCGATATTTTGTTAGGCGGTGGCATTTTAGAAAAGCAAAATTAAACAGTAAAAATTCACCCATAGCTACATTCAAATATCCCCCTTTCTACCTTAAAAAGAGCGTAGAAAAGGGGATTAATACAATATGTAGCATCTTTCAATTTAGAAATAGCATTGGATATTATACCTTTTCGAGCTTGGGGGTCTTTTATCTGTATGGCATCATTAGCTAAATCTAATGCAGACAGTCAATGCCATGATGAGTGTAAGCACCGCAGTCTATATAGATGTGATCTCCATGTGCCATAATGAAGTATTCTTTTGCTTAACCTCAAAAAGTGCGATCGCTCTTTTCGTGAAAGAACTTTCCTGAGTATTCCCAGGCTACTGTTAAACGCTAACAACTCAGGGACAATATTTTTTTATCCGTTTAATAATAATTTCCCTGATCAAAGATTTGATACAACTACTCAAAAGTCTTCTTACATCCCCACATATCTCTTGCTGAAATACCACTAGAGATTGATAATATAAATATTCGTAAATAAAATTTACAATTTCCTACCTCGCAGCCAAATATCCCTATGAGTCATCGTCCAGACGGCATAGCGCCACACGGCGGTCAGCTAATTAATCGCATTGCAACACCCGAAAAACTCCAACTATTTTTAGACAAAGCCGAGTATCTACCGCGAGTCCAACTTGATGAACGGGCTAGTTCTGATTTAGTGATGATTGCGATCGGGGGTTTTAGTCCACTCACAGGCTTTATGGAAGAAGCGGACTATAAATCAGTAGTTGCTAATATGCGTCTTGCCAATGGCTTGCCTTGGTCTATTCCCATTACCCTGTCAGTAACAGAGGAAGTGGCAGAACCATTGCAAGAAGGTAGCTTAGTACGCCTGGATGATGCTAATGGTCGTTTTATTGGTGTTTTAGAATTAACCCAAAAGTATCACTACGACAAAAAATGGGAAGCAATTAATGTTTATCGCACCGATGAAGATAAACACCCAGGGGTAAAAGTTGTCTATCAACAAGGGTCGATTAATTTAGCTGGTTCAGTTTGGCTATTAGAACGCGACCCCCACCCCCAGTTTCCAACCTATCAAATTGACCCTGCTAAGTCTCGTCAACAATTTATAGACAAGGGTTGGAAAACAATTGTCGCCTTCCAAACTCGTAACCCCATCCACAGAGCGCATGAATATATCCAAAAGTGCGCGATGGAAACTGTAGATGGTTTATTTCTGCATCCTTTAGTCGGCGCAACTAAAGAAGATGACATCGCTGCTGATGTGCGGATGCGCTGCTATGAAATTATTTTAGAACACTACTACCCGAAAGACAGGGTAATTTTGGCAATTAACCCAGCAGCAATGCGTTATGCGGGGCCACGTGAAGCTATTTTTCATGCCTTGATTCGCAAAAACTATGGTTGCACTCACTTTATTGTCGGTCGCGATCATGCAGGTGTTGGTGACTACTATGGCACTTACGATGCACAGTACATCTTTGATGAATTTGAGCCTGGTGAGTTAGGAATTGTGCCGATGAAGTTTGAACACGCCTTCTACTGCAAGCGCACCCAACAAATGGCAACAACGAAAACTAGCCCTAGCACCCCAGAAGAACGAGTTCATTTATCAGGGACAAAAGTACGGGAGATGTTGCGTCGAGGTGAATTACCCCCGCCAGAGTTTTCTCGCCCAGAAGTAGCTAAAGAGTTGGCAATAGCTATGAATATTCATGTTTACGAAATTTAAGCTTTAAGTACTAACCTTTAAACCAATGTAGAGACGCGCAATTGCGCGTCTCTACATTCATTTTTGGACAAACATATTGGCGTTACTTAGGCATGAGTAAATAACAATAAGCAATTTACACAGTAGTAATATCCTTCTCTTTTTCTGCTAAAACTTGATCGATTCTAGCAATGTATTTGTCAGTTATTTTCTGAATTTTATCGAGCAAGTCTTTAGCTTCATCTTCAGGAATTTCGTGGTTTTTTTCTTGTTTCCGCACAGAGTCAACTGCATCTCTGCGGATGTTCCGAATAGCGACACGACCTTCCTCAGCATATTTTCCAGCAATTTTGACAAATTCTTTACGCCGCTCGGTAGTCAGTGGTGGAATATTCAACCGAATAGTAGAACCGTCGTTGTTGGGGGTTAAGCCAACATCGGATAGGGAAATAGCTCTTTCAATTACACTGACACTACCTCTATCAAAAGGTTGAATTGTAATGGTACTGGCATCAGGTGTACTAATGTTTGCTAACGACTTGAGAGGGGTTTGAGTACCGTAGTATTCAACTGTTACACGGTCAAGTAGGCTGGCATTAGCCCGACCTGTGCGAATTGTATTAAAAGACCGTTGAGTAGCTTCAACTGTCTTTTGCATATTGCTTTCAACATCAGCTAACTTCACAATTACCTCCGACAATAGTTCCCACAGATTCTCCCATAACGGCTCGACGGATATTACCGCTAACCCCAAGGTCAAATACAATAATCGGGATGTTGTTATCTTTACAGAGAGCGATCGCAGTACTATCCATTACCCGTAAATCATGGGTGAGGACATGAGTATAAGTTAAGGTTTGGTAGCGACGGGCATTAGGATTCGTCTTCGGATCTGAATCATAAATCCCATCAACTTTAGTTGCCTTAAAAATAACATTGGCATCAATTTCTGCGGCTCGCAAGGCAGCAGTTGTATCAGTGGTGAAGAAAGGATTTCCCGAACCTGCACCAAAAATTACCACCCGCCCTTTTTCCAAGTGGCGAATAGCACGACGGCGGATATACGGTTCAGCCACTTCCTGCATAGCTATTGCTGTTTGCACTCGTGTTGGTATGCCAAGTTGTTCCAACGCATCCTGCAAAGTAATCGCATTCATGACTGTGGCAATCATACCCACATAGTCCGCAGTTGCTCTATCCATCCCACCAGCCGCAGCTTTTACGCCACGAAAAATATTACCACCGCCAACTACAATTGCGACTTGGATGCCGCTGTTAACGACATCGGCGACTTCCTGAGCTATTTCTTGAACGATACTTGGATCAATACCATAGCCCAGGTTCCCCATCAGGGCTTCACCACTCAGTTTTAGTAAAACCCGTTGGTAAGTTATCCCCATGCTGCGATGATTTTCTCAACTGAAATTTCCTCAACTTACGATAGCAGTAGAGGGGATAAATATGTCAGGAGTTACGCATTTTAACGGTAAATTAAGCAATGCAAGGGACACGGGCAGAAGAATAGACTTAATTTACTAGATTTAAGTAATTCTTCTAAAATATAGCAACCGCCAAGGCAGTTAGGACACGCATCTATTCTGAAAGCCTTGGAAACCAAGGCTTTTAAATAAGCTGACTCCTGATAGCTGAGTGCTGACCGCTATATATTATTTCCTGAGTCCTCGATGTTTATTTTCCCCATTGAATTGCGGAACCTATTGCTGGGGTTGACGCTATTGTTACAGATTCTCCTTGGATTACATTCGCGATCGCCTCTCGTAAATAATGCTTTTCGACTGCTGCTGGATCTTCAGGGCGATCGTCAATTGCACCACTGTAGCAGAGAATACCTTGGTTATTTAACAAAAACACCTCTGGGGTTTTCTCTGCTCCAAACGTTTGAGCAACATCCTGGTTAGTATCTCGTAAGTAAGGAAAATTTAGCTGCATTTGCTCCGCAAAAGTTTTCATCTTCTCCAAACTGTCGTCAGGATACTGATTAGCATTGATTCCAATCAAAGTAAAACCTTGATCTAAAAAATCAATTTGAATTTGCCTTAAGCGTTCTAAATACTGTCGCACAGTTGGGCAGTGATTACACATAAATATCACTCCCACAGCAAGATATTCTTTTAAGTATTGAGCTAAGTGGTGAACTTGGAGATCAATTCCAGGCAATTCAAAATCTGGGGCATACTTCATAACTAAAATATTTTCCGTAAACATGATTCGGGATATTTTGTACAATAATTTCTTGGCGCGGAAACCAGACTTTGCTGGCACAAAACTGGCACTACCATCCTTGTCTAACTTGTTGACATTTCTCTCAATAGAATTGGGAAGATTCTATCAAAGTGAATCTGATATATCCTGAAAGGACAGCGATAACTTTACATTCAGGTTACCAGACACACGCAGAAAGCTATGTCTAACGGCGTACTTGATCTTTAATTCTGACCGAAAATTAAAAACATATCTATGGCTCATGGCATCATCATTTAGCGTATCCGCCGACGACAGCACGACTACTAAAACTTGGATTTGGAAAGGATTTCCAATTTGCTACCAAACTCAAGGGAATACTGGGCAAGCAGTTGTACTAATACATGGGTTTGGAGCATCATTGGGACATTGGCGCAAAAATATCCCTGTACTTGCGGAAAATTGTCGCTGCTATGCAATTGACTTAATCGGATTTGGTGGGTCAGCTAAACCTACCCCTGGTATTGAAATTGATTACACCTTTGAAACTTGGGCGCAGCAAATAGCAGATTTTTGTGAAGAAGTTGTTGGTGGTGCAGCTTTTTTGGTTGGTAATTCTATTGGCTGTATTGTAGCTATGCAAGCAGCAGTAGATCATCCAGATCAGGCATTGGGGGTAGCAATGCTTAACTGTTCCCTACGGCTTCTACATGACCGCAAACGTGCAACTTTGCCTTGGTATCGTCGCTTTAGTGCGCCACTGCTACAACAATTGTTTACAGTTAAGTGGGTTGGACAGTTATTTTTTAACCAACTTGCTAAACCAAAGGTAGTGCGTAAAATTTTGTTACAAGCCTACAAGCACCCTGATGTTGTAACAGAAGAATTAATTGATTTAATTATGGCACCAGCTTCTGATATCGGTGCTGTGGAAGTATTTTTAGCTTTTACCCGCTATTCACAAGGGCCATTACCTGAAGACTTATTACCTGCATTACGCTGTCCAGCAATTATGTTATGGGGAACAGAAGACCCTTGGGAACCGATCGCGCTAGGGAAAGAGTTGGCTAAATTTCCCCAAGTCCAAAAGTTTATTCCCATAGAAGGTGTAGGTCATTGTCCCCAGGATGAAGCACCTGAGTTGGTTAATCCCGTGTTACAAGAGTGGATCAACTCACATAGTTGTTAAAACAATTTTTAAGCATTGTTATTATGCCTGATAACTGTTCATTGTTAATTGATAATTGTTAATTGTTAATTGATTGCTGCTTGTTTTTGTAGCCAGTCTAGACCTAATTTAATTGTCACGTCAGAATAAAGAGTGCCGGAAGTTTCTACACTCACATCCCCAAAGCCTAAAGAACTATAAACCTGTTTAGCTGAATCCTCATCTCCCTGCTGCGCTATGATTTGCGTCACGCTCAATGATTCAGGCAAACTTTTATCAATAGTAATTCTGCGATAACCTGCTTCCTCAAGTGTACTAACTAAAGATTGGACAGCCTGACTATCACCAGTAGTATCTTGAATTGTCACCCGTACTTTACTTGTATCAACTAATTCGCGATCGCTCGCTCCTTGGTCAAAGTACTTAGCCATCAGTGTTTTGATTCGACTGCGATTTGGCAACCAGTAACTAATGCGGTGATGACCGTTTCCATTCACTTCTCCAGGCAGCATCAACATTTGTACCTGTTTACGATCTGTCCGTATCCCAAAACCTGTTAATGCTGCCAGTTCTTCCACGCTTAAATTAGTGTCAATATGCGACTGAATTACAGCAAGAATTTTTGGTATGCGAGTCAAATTTGTAGGATTAAGGGTTTGCTCCATTAACGCACGCATCACCATTTGCTGTCGCTGAATTCGTCCAATATCGCCATTTTGGTCATAGCGAAAACGTAACATTTGCAGTGCTTGAGCGCCGTTAAGATGCTGTTTTCCTTGTTTAAGATTGATGTATAGGTGCTGAGAGTCATCTTGATACTTCATGTCTTGTGGGACATAAACGGTGACACCCCCCAAAGCGTCAATCAGTTTTTCTACTCCCTGAACGTTAATCCTGATATAGCGGTCAATGGCGACACCTTCAAGTAGGTTACTTACTTCTTTTGCTGCTACTGCTGGCCCACCGATGTCATTAGCTGCATTTATTTTTTGGACACCATGGCCATCTATGACTACGCGAGTATCTCTAGGAATGGAGAGAAAACTGATCTTTTTTTTCTCTGGATCAAACCGCAGTAGCAGCATTGTATCTGCTAGACCATCGAAAGAGTTAACCAGTGCGTGGTAACCTAAATTTTGCTTTCTTGAGGGAGGGTTCTTCAAATCTGAAGTGATTACCTTAATTCCCAAAATTAAGATATTTACCGGACGGGTTACTTCTGGCAGTTTCATATTACTGCGTGAGAAGCTATCCCCCTTACCAAATACTGCTTCTTCTTCAGCACTGAGTTTTTGCTGCATTAAGGGGGTACTGGCAAGGGATACTGCTAGCAGCGCACCCGCAGTTGCAGAAATCATTGCCACTCCGGTTAATCCCAACCCCAACCACAGCAAATGTATCTGCTTTGTTTTAGTAACTTTTTGATTATTTGGTTTGGCGATCGCCTTGAGAGCGCGTTTTTTAGGATTTTTTTGATCTGGCACTGACTTCCTCACACACAAAATGCCTCTTATTTGCTTTATTGGCGACTGTTCTTTAGGTTTCCCTAAAAACTGATCTCGGTTATACGGGTGTGGTCATAACTTGAGCTTTTGATGTTCAGTCTTCATTAGTAATTAGTCTGTGACCTATGACCAATGACCGCCAAAAAGCGCAATTTGTTACCGTGTGCAGTATAGCTTGATCAGCCTGTACAACAGCAAAGTAAGATTTAAAACTTCGAGCAACTCAGTTTTTGGCTTATTCGTATTATTCCCAAAAAGCTGATACCAATACGTCAACATTCGATTTAATTGCTGAATGCTTACCGTTGTAGAGACGTACTATGGTACGTCTCTACATTTATTGAGCGCAAAGGTCTATTGGCACTTATGATAGGTGTCGGCGAACTACTCGTTCAGCAAAACTACTGAACCCAGGCAAACGTACAGATTTACCTTGCCACAACTGCACCATCAATGATAAGCAAGCTATAAAATAGCCAGAGGTGAGCAGGCTATTAATAATTAATAGGCGTAGTGTTAATATTTCTGAAACTTGCGCTCCAGTGCCTAATAAGGTGTATGCAGACAACCAGGCGATCGCTAATGTTACTGCTAAACGACTGACTGCCAGTTGTTCTTTATTGCCTTCACGTCGATACAATGTCCACAAAGCTGGGAAAAACCCGATTACAGGCACAAGATATAGAAACAACTGTAAACGATTAATGTATTGATTTTCTAATGGGTCAATTTTGTTCATTTTTATTAGTGTTAAACTTTTTTATCAATTAACAATTATCAATTAACAGCCTCCATGTTAAGTTTCTTTACAGCCATCGGTTTAGTTATTGGTTAACATTTAACTGAATAGCCTTTTTGAGTTTTTCCTTATTAATTTCAATTTCGGGCTGATTAATATTTTCTGTCACTCGGTAATAGATGACATTACTATTATATAAATTATTAATCATGTCTAATTGAGCATCAAGTATTTTGGGATGTTTTTGATACCAAGATGCGATCGCTTCGGACAGTTTTTCGATGTCGTCAGGTATGGGAGAAATTAATTGAGCTAGGTCAGAACGGTCTTGGGAAGAAAAGAGCGATCGCTTATTGCTTAACAATTCAATAAATGCTTCGAGGTTTTGTTGATCAAATGACATTACTTTTACCCTATTATTTTTGGCATCAATCAGTACACTGCTTGTAAAAACCAATTATTACATCTGTGTGTATCTGTGTAGCCTGCGGCAACGCTGCGCGTATATCTGTCTTCCCCTGCGGGAAGGCTACGCCTACATCTGTGGTTAATTAACCAATCTTTACTTATTTTTAACTGGGACACTCCACCAAGCTAAAGCATAGGGTTGAGTATCATCATTAACTTGTTGACGAAACTGAACGCGAATTTTATAGCGACCATTAGCCGGAATTTCATGGAAGATGTGTTCTACACTATCAACATCGCTTTGGGATGACCAAATACTTTTGCTAGTATCATTATCTTCTGCACGCATCAGATAAATATCAAGGTTATTTAAACCGCGATCGCTAAAACCTTCTCCAATATCGTACTGACCATTTTTATTGGTATCCTTCAACTCTACCTTACGATCCCAAGCCAGGGTAATTGAGACAAAACTACCTTGTTGTAAAGGTTGCTCTAACACATAATCTTGATAATTAGATGCCTTTAAACTGCTGTAATCCCAAGCAATCGGAGCTACCCCTTTATTGTCAACCATTGGGGAGGTTGCAGACCACTTACCAGAGCTAAATTGTTGGTAAGCTCGAAAAACATTTAACTGTCCAGCGCCCATTTGATAATGTAGTGGTATTTTTGGGTCTTTATAAGCATCCGAATCTAACCAATTACTATTATTTTTAGCCAAAATAGTGCGGCTCATTCCTAGTCGCAAACCATCGCCAGCATCTTTAATTTTTTCTGCCGAATTAAGCAACACAGCTTTCATCACTTCATGGCGACGAGCATCTGTACTCCAGCGTGGCTGACGCGATTTCAACTGTAAGTCAGCAAATTCTTGTAGCAAAGCCACAGACCCTGTAACATGAGGTGCAGCAAAACTTGTGCCACTGACACGAGTAACTTTACCCTTCAAATCATATAAGTTCAGATTAGCTCCAGGGGCAACTAAACTAATAGAGCGCCTACCACCAACATTAATTTCACGATCAAGTAAGGGTCTAGCGACCCCAATCGGTGTATCACTTAAATTAGGAAAATCTACTTTAGTAAACAAACTATCCCGACGAGTCGTATAGGCAACATTCACAGCATTGAAGTTGTCAGTAGGGATAGGAATACCACCTTTACCTTGATTACCAGCAACTGCATAAAGCACATCATGAATTCGTGCTGACCAATCAACGCATTGTGTCAGTAAAGAATTACCATCTAAAACCGCTTTACGTTTAGTATCTGTATCTAGTGGTTCACCAAAACTAAAGTTAATTGCCCGCAAATCTCCGCCATTTTGTTGTGCTACGTACTGCGTGGCTAAACATTCTTCTGCTTGACCACTGGTTTTAGGTGAACCAACAGCAGAAGAATACAAAAGTGCCTTTGGTGATACGCCAGGTATTGCTTTGTCATTACTAATCATCACCCCTGCTACCATTGAGGCATGACCATCAACTTCTGAGTTTGATTTGGCTGGAGCATCACGATAAAAGACTCGTGCCAGTGATAACCACAGATTAGGAGAAGCTGTCTTGTCTAAACCAAAATATCCAGGGCGACCGATTTCTACTTGACCAATGGCAATTTTACGACCTGTCAAGTTATAGGGAGCAGCTTGTAGCTTGAGCGCGTCAATTCCGGCTGATCCTAATGAATTTGGTAAAGCTAAAGCTGGTGTCGTTAAGGATAAGGCAGCCAAAGCGTAGAAAATGGAATTTAATTTTTTTGTAATAACTTGCTGCGCCAAGGAAGTTACTCCACAACTATTTTTAATAGTTTAACGGTGGAATCAGCAATGCAGGGAGCAGGGGGAGAAGAGCATCCGTAAGTAGTAACTCAAGAGCGAAAATTGTTGATTTAAAGCAGTTTGCATCTAAATTTACCCCTCCCCAACCCTCCCCTTAACAAGGGGAGGGAGCAAGAAGCTTTGTTTAATTTTTTCTGCACTTTCTTTATATTTTGTTAAATTTGTTAAACTTATTACCAAAGCAGGACGCAAAAAGGATTATTAGCCATGACCCAAACCCCATCCCAAAAGCCCATTGTGATTGCTCCTTCAATCCTATCAGCAGACTTTAGCAAGCTGGGAGAGGAAATTCGAGCAATTGATGCTGCTGGCGCTGATTGGATTCACGTTGATGTAATGGATGGTCGGTTTGTCCCTAATATCACAATTGGCCCCCTGATTGTCGATGCCATCCGCCCTGTTACCAAAAAACCTTTGGATGTCCACTTAATGATTGTGGAACCAGAAAAGTATGTGGAAGATTTTGCGAAAGCGGGTGCAGATATTATCTCAGTTCATGCTGAACATAATGCTTCTCCTCACTTGCACCGCACTCTTTGCCAAATTAAGGAACTAGGTAAGCAAGCTGGCGTTGTTCTCAATCCTTCTACTCCTTTGGAGTTGATTGAGTATGTGATTGAAGTTTGCGATTTGGTATTAATTATGAGCGTTAACCCTGGGTTTGGGGGTCAAAGCTTTATTCCTACGGTGCTACCAAAAATTCGCAAGTTGCGTCAGATGTGTGATGAGCGTGGACTTGATCCTTGGATTGAGGTAGATGGCGGTTTGAAGGCTAATAATACTTGGCAAGTTTTGGAAGCGGGAGCGAATGCGATTGTAGCTGGTTCCGCAGTTTTCAATGCTAAGGATTATGCTGAGGCAATTACTAATATTCGTAACAGTAAGCGTCCAGCACCTGAATTAGCAACTGTTTAAGCTTTTAGCGATTAGCTAGTGGTTAAGCGTTTTAAATAGCAATTAAAAAAGGTGATCCAGATTGGATCACCTTTTTTTAATCAATTATGCAGGGTTAATTATTTTTATCCCTTACGGCTACCTAACCATCTCGCTGCGGCAATTCCAAATACGGCTGCGACTAGGGGATGGCTAACAAATTTGAGGATTGCAGGTTTATCGGCTAATACATCGCGGAAGAGATCGGGATGGTTGTGATAAGCAAAGGAAGCTAATTTACTGACATCATCTGCACTCATCCGGTTAGCATGATGAGTTGAGAGTGATAAACTTTGCTCTAAGGAGCGATCGCTGATTCCTCTTTCACCCAACCGCTTTAAGAATTCTTTGGCTACATCATCGCGGTCGTGTGGTTTAATTTGTGCGATCGCTTTTTGTAATTCTGGCTCCATCTGAGCAGAGGAAATATTATCGTGATGGAGATTCTTGCCAAATAATTGTATGCGTTCATCCCGTGATGAGCGTTGAGCAAAGTCATCAAAATCTTGGTACTCAACTGCTGGATCACCTGGTGCATCTGACAAAGATTCGGTATTACCTCCAGCCAGATTACTCATGATTTCACGTTTATATTGGTCGCTGCTACTCATTTTTCTTATTCTCCGGTACTCAAAAAATTAGTTAAAATTCAGATGGGAAAAATTAGTGATGCAAATTCTGCTTAATTTGCTGGTAAATGCTAACCTGATTGCTAAATAAAAGGAAACTAAGCGCCTTGATAGTTAACTTGATTTGACTGAGCATCATATTTAGCTGTCAAAATCAACTTCTTATCTGGTGCATACATTAAAACGCTTAAATCTTGGTTGGGGAAATTCTTATGGAATCCTTGTACCAAAGATTTTGCTAATGTTTGCACTTCGTTAGGGCGAACTTGAGGCGTAATTACAACTCCTAATTTGTTGTTATCACGCACGTAAGCGTCCTTAACTAAACCTTTAGCAGTTTGTACAACCCAATTACCAAAATCTTGACCTGCTGCGGTACTACCGCGTTCTAGAGTTTGATAACTTGTACCACTACTAACACTAGGTAAAACAGGAGTTGCTTTAGTTTGGGTAGCTCCACCACAGGCTGTTGTGATTGTGAGAACTAATACCAAGACTAAAGCTGTTAATAATTTACGACTTTGTTGAACTAAACCCATGTTGTGATCCTCAAAAGAGCTAGATTAATAAGAATTTGGTTTTCTGTTATAGAAAATTGCAATAAATTGCATAAAAATAGAGGCTATAGATAGCCGTAAAGCTATTTAGCCTCTGCCTAATTACTTAGGCTTAGTCAAGTGCTTTCTTAATGTTATCTTTGATATCTTCGCCAGCGTTACGCAGGGTAGCTTCACCTTGTTTGGCTTGTCCTTCAGCTTGATGTTGAGGATCGCCTGTTACGTTACCCATTGCTTCTTGGGCTTTTCCTTCAATGTTTTTAGCGGCTGCTTTTGCTTTATCTTCGAGACTCATTATGATTTTTCCTATTTATAGATAATGTTAAATTTGAAGACGTTGGTAAAGAGTGATTAACTCTCTTCACTCAACTGTATCCAATGTAACCAAATATCTGTTTATAGCCTTCTGTCGGTAGATATATTAAATATTTATCTATTTATTTCTATTTATATATGCTTAAAGGTTTAAAAATCTCGTTAAGTAAAATTAAGAGACGCTGCCTACAGTTAAATATAGATAGTTAAATATCTAATGTAAAATTAAAAAACCCGACTTAAGATAAATCGGGGTGATAAAAAGCTTATTATTAGTGGTTTTATTAATCTAAATAACCTAGCATTTCATCAAGATCGTTACTTCTGTTTGATGCAATTGGGCGACCTCCGTACCCTAAATGAGTCTGATCAGCATCAAAATTACTACTAAAAACGGGACGATTATCTATCCAAGAAACAATCTGTGCAGTTTTTTGATTACTACCAATTGGACGCATTCCCGACATATTAACTGTATCGTGAATTACCAGGCTACTTGCATCAATCGGACGGTTATTAGGTAGACGATTTGATTCAATAAGCTGCATTGTCCCTGTATTTGTCGTACTTTCTGAGGCTTCTAGCTTAATTGGCAAATTATTAACTGGGGCTGCGCTTTCCATTTTTGTAATCTTCTCCTGATTAGTTTCGTCAATATTGATGCTCAATTCTATAGCATTGGTAATGTTTATTAACTTATCCTTTTGAAGAGTTAACTAAAAAAAGCCAATGACTATATAAATTGCCAACAGCGAATTTCTGCTATATCTAGTTTAACCTAAATAAATCTTAATAAAAATAGAGTTAATTTAATTACGTATATTAAAATAGAAATACGGGAATCCGCTACTTGAGAGTTTGGTAAATTAGAAAGCAAGATGAGTTGTAGCTGATTAGTATAGAGAGGAGTTATCTAGGTGTTGGCACTCATTGCGCCTGGAAGCTTAAACCCCATTTCTGGTATTGGGGAAGTAATTAAAAATTATTGTATTCAAAATCTGCAATTTAATGACGCAATTTCGTCTGCAAGCTCCATTTCAACCTACAGGCGATCAACCACAGGCGATCGCACAACTTACCTCTTATCTCCAAGCAGGTAATCGTTTTCAAACTTTGCTGGGCGCGACGGGTACGGGAAAAACCTTTTCCATCGCTGCTGTAATTGAAAAAATTGGTAAGCCAACGCTGGTTTTAGCCCACAATAAAACCTTAGCAGCACAGCTTTGTAATGAGTTGCGCGAATTCTTCCCTAACAATGCGGTTGAATACTTTGTTAGTTACTACGACTACTATCAGCCAGAAGCTTATATTCCAACTACGGATACATATATAGAGAAAACCGCCTCAATTAATGAAGAAATAGATATGCTGCGACATTCAGCGACGCGATCGCTGTTTGAACGCCAAGATGTGATTGTTGTAGCATCAATTAGCTGTATCTACGGTTTAGGTATGCCCTCAGAATACCTAAAAGCGTCCATTCCGTTTCGAGTAGGAATGGAAGTTGATCAACGTGCATTGCTGCGAGATTTAGCCAATGTGCAATACTCCCGCAATGATATAGACCTTGGTAGAGGGCGTTTTCGAGTGCGGGGGGATGTTTTAGAAATTGGCCCTGCTTATGAAGATAGAATTATCCGAGTAGAATTTTTTGGCGATGAAATAGACGCAATTCGCTATGTTGATCCAGTCACAGGGGAAATTCTTCAAAGCTTGGAGGCGTTAAATGTTTATCCTGCGCGTCACTTTGTCACTCCAGACGATCGCTTGGAGGAAGCTTGCAATGCAATTGAAGCAGAACTTAAGCAGAGGATTTTAGAACTAGAAAGTGCTGGTAAACTTTTGGAGGCGCAACGGATAGATCAGCGTACTCGCTATGACTTAGAGTTATTGCGCGAGGTGGGTTATTGCAATGGGGTAGAAAATTATTCTCGTCATTTAGCTGGAAGACTTCCAGGTGAAACGCCAGAATGTTTGATTGATTATTTTCCTAAAGATTGGTTGCTAGTTGTAGATGAATCCCACGTTTCTATACCACAACTTCGGGGAATGTATAACGGCGATCAATCGCGCAAGCGGGTATTAATTGAGCATGGTTTCCGCTTACCGAGTGCTGCTGATAACCGCCCGTTAAAAGCTGAGGAGTTTTGGGAGAAAGCAAATCAGGCGATTTTTGTCTCTGCAACGCCTGGAAATTGGGAAATTGAAATATCAGAAGGAAGGGTTGCAGAACAGGTAATTCGTCCTACTGGTGTGCTTGATCCAGAAATATTTGTGCGTCCGACGGAAGGACAAATTGATGATCTTTTGAGTGAAATTCAAGAACGCGTTGCACTTCATGAACGGGTATTGATTACCACTTTAACTAAGCGGATGGCGGAAGATCTCACGGAATATTTACAGGATCGTGGGGTGCAGGTGCGGTATCTACACTCAGAAATTCAATCTATTGAACGCATTGAGATTATGCAAGATTTGCGTGATGGTAAGTTTGATGTGTTAATTGGGGTTAACTTGTTGCGGGAGGGGTTGGATTTACCAGAGGTATCTTTGGTAGCGATTTTAGATGCGGATAAAGAAGGGTTCTTGCGTGCAGAGCGATCGCTAATTCAAACTATTGGTAGGGCGGCGCGTCATGTGCGCGGACAAGCTATCTTATATGCTGATAATTTAACCGATAGCATGGTCAAAGCAATTGACGAAACCGATCGCCGTCGGGGGATTCAGTTTGCATACAACAAAATGCACAATATTACACCGCAATCAATTGCTAAGAAATCTGGTAATTCAATTCTGGCGTTTTTAGATGTGTCGCGCCGATTGAATTCCCAACAGTTAGAAACTGTTTATGAGCAAGCAGATGATCTATCGTTAGAGCAAATTCCTCAGTTAATTACGCAGTTAGAAGCGCAGATGAAGGATGCAGCGAAGAAGTTAGAGTTTGAGGAGGCGGCAAAATTGCGCGATCGCATTAAGCATTTGCGAGATAAGATGCTGGGGCGTTAATTGATAGTTGTTAGCACCGTCAGCTAACGTATTAGCCCACCCCCCAGCCCCCTCCCCTGATTAAGGGGAGGGGGGGTTTTACTTTCGTTATTAGGTTCAACCTAGCAACAATATTTTAGAGGCTTTACCTCTTTATTTTTAATAAATAAAGAGTTCATACATTGATATTAGAGCGGTTATCTAGTAGTAATCTTCTATAAATGCCCCCACCAGGGATTAATTGGTTTTAGTATATAATTTTTCCTTGAAATAGTGATAGCAACAGTAGCAAGTATAAAAATGCCTTAAAGCCTTGCAATAGCTAACGCTGGTATTGGTTAGTTATCGGATTTTAACCTTTTTGCATACACCTCAAGCTAGATGTTGCTGTATTTTTATCAAGCGAATATGGTTAGGAAATTCATTTTAAACCTTCAGTTATGAATACTGCAGGAAAAATCACTTTTAAGAGGAGCAAAACGATGAATGAGCAACGTGAAAGCGCGATGAATGAAGTTAAGAAACCTTCGAGCCAATTTATTCTCAGTACATCAATAGGAGTTATTACAATCATTCTGGTTGCTGTAACTTACTATTACGGGCTGATTCAGTAAATAGTTTTAAAATAATCAATTTTTTGATGCTTCCTTTTTAGGGAGCATCAATTTTAGTATCTTTATTGCCTTTTAATAGATTTTATACAAATAATGATATCAAATTCGGCCGGTTAACCATAACATGCGTAGGGCGGGTTGACAGATAAAATTTGCTACTGATAACAATAGAGTGCTAAAATCGCATTAATTAGGTTATTAGTCTTAGCTTTAAATAACCATGTTACTAGAAGATTACTTTAATTTTTTGGCTGCTGATGACATTCGGCTCAAAGGTACAAGAATCGGGATTGAAACAATTTTGTTTGACCACATATTTCGTGCAAAAACTCCTGAAGAGATTGCTCAAACCTACCCTTCACTAACCTTAGAACAGGTATATGCAACTATTTTGTACTACTTGCACAACAAGCCAGTTGTTGAAGCTTACATAACTGATTGGTTAGAATGGGGTGATAAGATGCGAGCAGAGCAACAGCGTAATCCTCACCCAATTGTAGAAAGACTGCGAAAATTGAAAGCACAAAAACTGGCAAATTCAAAGGATAATGCTCAAGTATCTTATTGATGAAAATGTAGATCCCACTTATACCAATCAACTGCGGCGTGCTAACCCAGATTTATTAGTAATAGCTGTTGGGGATATCATAGCTCCGCCCAAAGGAACTTTAGATCCAGAAATTCTGCTTTGGTGTGAAAAGCAATGCTGCATTTTAGTGACTAATAACCGCAAGTCTATGCCAGTTCATCTAGCAGATCACATCGCTTTAAAACATCATGTGCCTGGTATTTTTATTCTCAGCCCCAAGTTAAGTATTGGGGAAAATCTTGAGCAGTTAATTTTAATCGCTGAAGGTTCATTTGAAGATGAGTATCAAGATAGAATTGAATTTTTGCCTCTATTTTGAGAAAATTGTCTTTGCTAAACTGATATTGAGCTTCAAAAAAATGTCGGTTGATTTTGTTAGTAATGCAAGTGCGATCGCATGGCGTGTTAGTAAATGCGATCGCCCTTACACATTCACAAGATAAATTACTAACTGTAGAATGACCAGATGCCATTAATCCTGTCTTATTTAAGAACACCAACGCGCGAAAGAGGCCAGAATATCTTTGTGGCTTTACCAATAATCTTTTCCCTAGGAACGAAGCCCCAGTAATGGCTATCGTAGCTATTGTTGCGGTTATCACCTAGCACTAAGTAAGAGTTGGTAGGGACTGTCACAGGCCCCCAGGTATACTGTGGCTCCTCTTGAATATAGTTCTCTTGTAAAGCTTGCTCGTTGATATAAACTCGTCCACCTTTAACTTCTACCTTGTCTCCTGGTATACCAATGATCCGCTTGATAAAGGCATCATGAAAATTTTGCTTTTCTAGTACTTCTGTAGGACGAAACACCACAATATCTCCTCGTTGTGGAAGTTGGAAGTGGTAACTCCACTTGTCGATTATCAAGCGATCGTTTATTTGTAACGTTGGCATCATTGAGGCGGCTGGAATATAACGAGATTCCGCTATAAATGTCCTTAGAGAAAACGCAGTAACAGCATTTAGCAAAGGAAATATTAATAAAAGTACACCGATAACTTTGATATTTTTTTGAGATTTTTCTCTTCTAACTGGCGCTCCTCTATAGGCATAATAAGCTGCCAAAGGTCTAATAATTAAACCCAAAAAAGGTACTAGAGAAAATATGAGTAAAAACACTCCTTTAAGCCACTTTCCAATATAAGCATGACCAATTCCTGGTAAGATTTGTGACAAAAACACAGCCAACCAAGGATCTTTACTTTGTTTTCTCAAATTTTCAAAGCTAGCGGTGTTGGCTTTACTCGCGCATCGGTAAGCATCAAAGAGGCTTAAAATTAAAACAAATAGAGTAGCAACTAATAAAGTTGCACCAAAAATTATATTACCCGTTGGGCTAATTGCTAACCATCCTCCTAAAAACGTTAACAAAATATAACTGAGCTATTTTTTATAGTACAAGTTTAGGTTGGGAATAAATTTTTTTGATCTTAATATATTTATATTTTTTATCGCTGTTTCAAAAACATAAATTATTAAGATTACATTTATTACCCTAATGGAATTATTCAACCCAATCTATAATGTAATTATTAAAACAGGCAGAAATTATCAGCCGATGAATACTTTTACCATTGCTATCCCTAAAATTACCCCAGAGCAATTTTTAGAAATCTGCCAAGCTAATCAAGACTTGCGCCTAGAATTAACTGCTAGTGGAGACGTGATTATTATGCCCCCAACTCATCCTTGGACTGGTCAACAAAACTTTGGTTTAATTACTCAACTTGGAATTTGGGTTGAGCGTACAGGATTAGGGATAGGTTTTGACTCCTCTACAGGTTTTACTCTTCCTAATGGTGCTGTACGTTCTCCTGATGCTAGTTGGATTGATACTCAACGTTGGGATAGTTTAACTGAAAAACAACAGCAATCAGAATTTTCTCCGATAGCTCCTGATTTTGTGATTGAATTACGCTCCTTGAGTGATTCAATTAAAACCTTGCGCGAAAAAATGCAGGAATATATTGATAATGGTGTGCGTTTAGCTTGGTTAATTGATCCGCAAACTAAACAAGTAGAGATTTATCGCCAAAGACAGCAAGTAGATATCTTAAATTCTCCTGATATTGTATCCGGTGAAGATGTGTTACCTGAATTTGTCTTAAATTTAAATAAAATTTGGTAAAAGGTAGTGCTACGGATGCGATCGCGCTTAAACACACGCTACGCGAACTGACAAGTTACGATCATGGCGATGTCTACGACGGGCTACGCCTACGCACATTGCATTATCCTAATAAACGCTCTAGTTTCTTGTATACCTCATCATCATTACGTTTACCGACTAAAATCACTTCAACTAAATCTTCATCAGCGTTAAATCGGTAAACAATTCGATATTCTCCACTATCCACACGATAATAATTAGGATATCCCTTTAATTCCTTACTATCAGCAGGTAAAGGATTTACATTCAAAGCTAAAACTTTTTTAGCAATTTGAGCAGCAATTTTCGGCTGCAAACCTTGCAGAAAATCTAAAACTGATTGTAAACCGTCAAGCTTCGCCATTTGCTATCTGCTTGAGGGCTGATGTAAACTTTTCTACTCCCACCATCTGAGACTGATTCAAAGCTTTTTCGGCTTCCTGAGATAAAAGTTGATCTTCTAATTCTGCAAGCTTTTCCATTAATTGTTGATAAGCTTTAGCCGACATAATCACATGACTAGGACGTGATTGTTTTGTCAGTAACACAGGCTCAACAGCAGCTTTGTCAAAGACTTCACCGTGTTTGTTACGTGCATCAGTTAAGCTGTAATGTTGCATTTCATTTCTGATATTTGACTATAATAGCCATTTTATACAAATTGTACATTAATTATTAAACAATTGCCACAAAATATTTAGGGTAAGCTGTCGTGCATTTAAATAAAACTGTTGATTATTATCAAGTGCTTGTAGTGAAAAAGTAGAAGTTATACATCTTATACATTAAGTTATACATTTCGCAAACGCGATCGCAAACACCCCTATCCCATACTGATATATATACAAAGCGTTAAACAGCCAGCTATCAGCCAGAAAAATCAATGTGTGTACTTTTATTGCAAAATTAAGCATTTAACTCTTGACCTTAAGCTTGTTAATGCTTAAAGGCAAACCACGCAACGTTACCTTTGACGACAGCAAAGTTGGATGCTGATCTTTTATAACAACTAATTATACTTAAGCTTAAATATTACTTTTTTATGTCAAAACATCAGATCAAGCCAATGAATTTACAAGCTATTCTTTGGTCTAAAAGCAATAGTTATACGTTGAGCGAAGAAAATTATAATAAAATTATTGATTGGTGGGATTGTTTAGAAAAAAAAACCGTAGTTTGGGATGTTTTTAGTGGCTTTGAAAAGAAACCTATTCTTAGAGATGTATTAGTAATTGAAAGTACTTTTGTAGATAATTTCACTTTTTGCTGGCGTAAGCAAGGTTTTAACCATTGGAATACTCTTACCCCACAACATTTGGCGCTAGATTATTCCCATGAACAATTAAGTATTATTCCAACTAGCAAAAACTGGTTTTTATATAATTACAAAATTACAATATTATATTAATTCACCACTTTTTTATTGGCTATCCCGTATTTGGGGTGATAAATAAATCTTACTGTAGGGGCGGGTTTACCTATCTTTAGGTATCCTACAAAAATATATCTTAAACCCGCCCAAAAGCGAAAAGCTGATTGTTTCATGTTTCAAGCAACCCGTCGCCGTTTAGCACTTTGGTACACAACAATTACTGCTGTACTATTGCTATTTTTTGCCAGTGGTGTTTATCTATATGTTCGCAACACCTTAATTGAGCGTGTTGATGATACCCTCAATCATGTAGTTGAAGTAGTAACGCGATCGCTCATCATTGAACCAGTTGAAACTACACCTGGAGAATTGCACGTTAATATCGAATCCAGTTTTCGAGACAATACCGACACCGTAGAAGACGACCATATCGACCTAGAGTGGTTTAGTCCCACCGGAAAATTACTTTGGTCTACCTTATCAGAACCCCTGAATATTGCCATTTATCCTAACCGTACTGGCGAAACCGTTTATGTTTCTCCAGATCATTTACTACGACAAGTAACAGAAAGAGTAGAAATTGGTCGTCACGTGATGGGATATTTGCGCGTTAGTCATCCTTGGTTTGAAGTTACAAAACCTAGCCGCCAATTAATAGTCGATCTCAGTATTGGGATTGTAATTATGTTAATTTCTGTTGCTGCTATTGGTTGGTTTCTTTCTGGGTTAGCAATAGAACCAGTACGAGAATCTTATCAGCGCCTCAAGCAATTTACTGCTGATGCTTCCCACGAACTGAGAAGTCCTATTGCGATGATTCAAACTAATGTGCAAGTAGCACTAGCAGATCCCGAACCCATACCCCAGCATTATCACCAGCAATTGCAAATTGTAGAAAGATTAACTCGCAGGTTAGGGCGTTTAGTAGATGATTTACTATTTCTAGCGAGACAGGATAGTGGGATAGTCCAACCGCATTTTGTCTCAGTTCCACTAGATGCCTTATTGATGGATGTAATCGAAGAACAACAGCTTATTGCAGCATCAAAAAATATTATTTTATCACTAGACATTATTGAGCCAGTTATTAATACCACGGCTGACACAGCAGAGGACATATTTACCCTGCAAGGCGACTGGGATCAGTTAGCGCGTTTGTTCACAAATCTTGTGAGTAATGCAGTGCAATACACACCAGCAGGAGGAAAAGTTGGGGTAAAGTTGCAACAAATTGGTAGGAATAACCATTTCCAACTGCAAGTGAAAGTGAGTGATACAGGGATTGGGATTCCAGAAAATGCTTTACCTGAGATATTCCACCGCTTTTATCGTGTAGATTCTTCTCGTACTCATAGTAAAGTAGCGGGTTCAGGGTTAGGATTAGCGATCGCGGCTGCAATTGTTGAGCATCATCAAGGTCAAATTCAGATCGATAGCAAGCTTCATCAAGGTACTACCGTAACCGTTACCTTGCGATAGCGCAAGCGCTGACTTGTCAGTTCGCTACGCGACGACAAGAGGAGTATCGCGCCACCAACCAATATCCCTTTGAAATACTCCTAATTACAGATGTATTCCTTTAATTATACTTTCAAATTTATTAAATGCTTCCTGTGACAGATGCAGACAGTAGATTACAAATATTAACGTCTAAAGCAGGCTGAAACTTAAGGGTTTGACCACTGTTTAAATAAGTAGCTTAAAATCAAATTTTTGATTTGCTTTATATTCATAGCAATCAATTGATTTATACCTCGATAGTGGTCATGATTGCACAGCCTTGATCATCATATTAGAAAAATTGAGAAGAGTTCTATGCCAATTTATTTACGAGAAGATGTTGCTTACATCCTGCTGAAAAAAATCAGTGAAGGCGATAACCAAGGACAGCACGAAGTTAAATTTACCGAAGCAGACTTAGCGGGTCGAGATCTTAGCCCTAGCGATCTTTTGGGGCATTTAGATTATTTAAATCAAAAGCAGTATATCAACGCAGAATTTACTGGCAATGCTTATGGAAATCAGGAAGATACTCCTGATGCAGCTAATCCAAAAGAATTTGATTTTAGAATTGCCAATACCTATGCTTCCGCAGATGGCCCCTTGCCTCATCTAATTACTTTTAAAAGCGCAGAATTAACTGAAAAAGGTCGTAAAATGCTAGAGAAGATGGAGGCAAATCCTCCTCAAGCTCTACGCGAAGGCCCCTCCCTTCCTATTGCCGAGAAAGATATGCCTTTCCTTGAGAAAGTCATGCTCAGAGGCAATCTTACCGATCTTTTTGATGCCAGAGATATTAGTGAAGTCGTGTTCCGTACAATGCGTGACATGATGACAAATGAAGCAGCAGATCGGGTAACGAGCGAACTCCATGATGAAATGGAGCCTAGTGAAGATAAGGCTTTACAAAACGAGATTGCCGATCTTTGGAAAGATACAAATCCCATCGTTCATTTCCTCAGCCGGATTCGTCCACCTTTAATCATCAAATCTGATACATTTTTGTTCCGCATTGAACAAGAAGCTGGTTTACCACCTGGAACAAATGTAGAATTTGTGGTAAAAGCAGTATTTACAGCCACTAAAGACGAATTATCTGAAGAACGAATTAAAGAAATCTCCGGCTTCTTACCTGATAAAATCAAGGAACTTTGGGAACAAGCTTAAGATTCCGCCATTAATCAAAGATTCATCAATAAAATTCGTTCTGGCGCTTTTGTCAGAGCGAATTTTATTATTGTTAGTTATGGAGCAAACTTTTTATGTCACTTGAACGTCACATTATAACGTATCTCTGATAATATATAACGCTTGATGCAGGCATGGGGAGAGCGAATATGGCTCAAATTAGTCAACTATTCAAAAACAAGGTGGAGTTAGTTGCATATATGTTGGGCAGCCTGCTGTTGGCATTACCTGCGATCGCCCAAGTTAACACTAACCAAACCAATTTTTCAGAAAATCTCTCAAATAGCCAAGTAATTTTGCCCGCGCTGCCTTGTCCTGTTTATTCACCGCCACCAGCGATTAATACAGCCGTTCCAGGTAGTAAACCAATTCCGCCACAAGCGATCGCTATATCCGTTCCAGTTATTAATCAGACTCCGCCAGCGATTAAGCCGCCGTCATCACTTCCCCCTTGCCCAATTCCTAAACCACCTGCGGGTACGGAAAGGATCTTGCCATTTCTCCCAATTACTGCCGCTAACCCATCTCTAGATTTTTCTCCAACGTGGCAAAATAACACCGCACAGATCCCTCAAGCAAATCAAAATATAGATACATCCTGGCAAAATAACACTACAGCGATTCCCCAAGCAGATCAAAATATAGATACATCCTGGCAGAATAATCCCACTGAGATCCCAGCAGCACCTCCAAGTATTGGTACACCCTGGGAAAGTACTCGCAGCATACCGCCAGCACCTCAACCTAATAATCGCCTATCTACACCATTTCCCCAGCAAGATTTAGAAGTACCAGCAGGTGTAGAACTTCCCTGGACAGCAACTCGTAATCTACCCCCCTCAACTTCTAGGGGTGATGCTTCTTATCCAGCACCAGAGCAATTAGAAACCCCAGTTGCCAAAGTTCTACCACTCAATGGCATAGTCAAGGTCAATATTGTAAATACAACTAATGCGGCGATCGCTTATCAGGTACTTGGGGATACTAATGATCGCATATTACAAGGTCGCGCGAATGTGACCTTAGCCAACCTACGCACACCCGTAAACATCATATTTGAACGCAAAGATGGTGGGCTAATTATGGTTACTCCCCAAGCTAACTCAGAACCTGGAATGTTGACCGTGACATTAAAAGAGACATCGAATCTCGACTTGGATCGCAAAGCCATGACGATTAATCCCACTGGAGGCGTGTTTCTTAACTAAGCGGTTATAGTACTTGGAGTAAAAATTAGGGAGGAGAGAGGAGAGAAGAGGGACACCGAGACTCAAGAAATTTCTTTAACTGGTCACTGTTCCCTGTTGTAATTAGTTCATTGAGAACAGGGAAATATTGCAGGGGTTGTTAAAATAATTTGGATTTACTAATCTATCAGCCTAAAGTTACAAGCTATCAGCTTTCAATTATGCTTCAAGCATTATGAGCCAATTAAAGCTGAATGCTAAAAGCTTAATGCTGAAAGCTTTCATACACTGATCTTCTCACGAGTGACGAACCCCTATGCCTCGCCGTAACGACCTCCACAAAATCCTGCTACTGGGTTCTGGGCCAATTGTAATTGGACAAGGCTGCGAATTTGACTATTCCGGTACTCAAGCTTGTAAAGCCCTTCGAGAAGAAGGATATGAGGTAGTGCTGGTCAATTCTAACCCAGCAACAATTATGACCGATCCGGAAACCGCCGATCGCACATATATAGAACCACTAACGCCGGAATTGGTGGAAAAGGTAATTGCCAAAGAACGACCAGATGCACTACTCCCAACAATGGGGGGTCAAACTGCTTTAAATATTGCTGTCTCTTTAGCAAAAAATCGTGTGCTGGAGAAGTACGGCGTTGAGTTAATTGGGGCAAAACTACCAGCAATTGAGAAAGCCGAAGATCGCCTACTATTTAAAGAAGCAATGGAACGGATTGGCGTGGACGTATGCCCATCTGGAATTGCTCATAATTTGGATGAAGCAAAAGCGATCGCTCATCAAATTGGTAGTTATCCGTTGATTATTCGCCCTGCTTTTACTTTAGGTGGTGCGGGTGGCGGTATTGCTTACAACCAAGAAGAATATGAAGAAATGGCGCAAGCTGGTGTTGATGCCTCGCCAGTCGATCAAATTTTGGTTGAACAATCTTTATTGGGTTGGAAAGAATACGAACTAGAAGTAATGCGAGATTTGGCAGATAACGTGGTAATTATCTGCTCAATTGAAAATATCGATCCGATGGGGATTCATACGGGTGATTCGATTACCGTCGCCCCAGCCCAAACGTTGACAGATAAGGAATATCAACGTTTACGGGATGCGTCGATTAAGATTATCCGCGAGATTGGTGTAGAAACAGGTGGTTCTAATATTCAGTTTGCAGTAAATCCCCTCAACGGCGATTTTATTGTGATTGAAATGAACCCCCGCGTTAGCCGTAGTTCAGCTTTAGCGTCTAAAGCAACTGGTTTCCCAATCGCCAAGTTTGCTGCTAAGTTAGCGGTGGGTTATACGTTAGATGAAATTCCTAACGATATTACTAAGAAAACTCCTGCTTCCTTTGAGCCAACTATTGATTATGTAGTAACTAAAATTCCGAGATTTGCCTTTGAAAAGTTCCCTGGTTCTCAACCAACGTTAACAACACAGATGAAGTCGGTAGGAGAAGCAATGGCAATTGGACGGACGTTCCAAGAGTCATTCCAAAAGGCGCTGCGATCGCTTGAAACAGGACGTGCTGGCTGGGGATGCGATGGGGTGGAAAAACTGCCGTCGTTGCCTCAAGTACAGGCAGGTTTACGCACACCTAACCCAGAACGCATATTTACAGTACGTCATGCGTTGAAGTTAGGCATGACAGTAGAGGAAATCTACGAGTTAACTAATATTGACCCCTGGTTTCTCGACAAAATGGAGGAACTTTTAGTAACTGAGAATTTACTCAAGCGTACTCCGTTAACTGAATTAACTAAAGAACAGTTATGGGATATTAAACGACAAGGTTTTAGCGATCGCCAAATTGCTTATGCGACTAAAACAACAGAAAATCAGGTGCGGCAATATCGCAAACAATTAGGAGTAGTTCCAGCTTACAAACTTGTAGATACTTGTGCTGCTGAGTTTGAAGCGCAAACTCCTTATTATTATTCCACCTATGAGGAGGAATCAGAAATAATTCCTTCTGATCGTCGCAAGGTGATGATTTTAGGTGGTGGCCCCAACCGAATTGGGCAAGGGATAGAATTTGATTACTGTTGTTGCCATGCGTCTTATGCCTTACGGAAAGACGGGTTTGAGACAATTATGGTTAACTCTAACCCAGAAACAGTTTCCACTGATTATGATACGAGCGATCGCCTCTACTTTGAGCCTTTAACTAGAGAGGATGTTCTCAACATTATTGAAGCAGAACAACCAGAGGGGGTAATTGTGCAATTTGGTGGTCAAACCCCACTCAAACTTGCTCTACCACTGCAAGAATACTTGAATCAAATAAACGCAAACGCCTCAGACTCGCCCCTGACTCAAATTTGGGGTACTTCACCAGAGTCTATTGATATTGCCGAAAACCGTGAAAGATTTGAACAGATTTTGCGGGAGTTAGATATTAAGCAGCCTGCTAATGGTATGGCTCGGAGTTATGATGATGCTCTACAGGTAGCGCGTCGCATTGGTTATCCTGTCGTTGTGCGTCCTTCTTATGTATTAGGTGGACGGGCGATGGAGATAGTTTATTCTGATATGGAACTTGAACGCTACATGATGTATGCAGTGCAAGTTGAACCAGATCATCCCATCTTAATTGATAAATTCTTAGAGAATGCAATTGAGGTGGATGTAGATGCGATCGCCGATCACACTGGCAAAGTAGTAATTGGCGGTATTATGGAGCATATTGAACAAGCTGGGATTCACTCTGGCGATTCTGCTTGTTCTTTGCCTTACGTTTCTCTATCGGGTGATATCGTAGACACTATTCGTACTTGGACGGTGCAGTTAGCCAAAGCACTCAAAGTCATTGGGCTAATGAATATTCAGTTTGCCGTTCAAGGCGAACAAGTTTACATCATAGAAGCTAACCCCCGCGCCTCCCGCACTATCCCCTTTGTTGCCAAAGCCACTGGCGTACCACTAGCGGGACTAGCATCCCGAATTATGTCTGGAAAGACATTAAAAGAGCTTGGCATTACTGAGGAATTTATTCCCAAACATATTGCAGTTAAAGAAGTTGTACTGCCATTTGAAAAATTCCCTGGTACTGACACTATTTTAGGGCCAGAAATGCGATCGACTGGCGAGGTTATGGGCATTGATGTTGACTTTGGACGGGCATTTGCTAAGGCAGCATTAGCCGCAGGTCAACGTATACCTTTATCTGGAACCGTGTTTGTCTCCACAAATGACCGTGATAAAGCGTCAGTTGTGCCTGTAGTTAAAGATTTGATCGACTTAGGCTTCCATATAGTCTCCACAGAAGGCACTCGCCGTGTTTTAAAACAGTATGGGATAGATGTGGAATTGGTGCTAAAACTTCATGAAGGTCGTCCTCATGTGCTGGATTTGATTAAAAACGAGCAAATTCAGCTAATTATTAACACTCCTTCTGGTGAAGAAGCACAGGCTGATGGTCGTCTGATTCGTCGTAGTGCTTTGACATACAAAATTCCGCTCATTACTACAATTGCTAGTGCCAAAGCTACAGCAGCAGCAATTCGCTGTTTGCAATTACAGCCAATGGAGGTAAAAGCGTTGCAAGACTATATTGTTGCAGTAAATCAACCTCAACCTGTTGCTTAAAACCCCACCCCCTAGCCCCCTCCCCGTTGACGGGGAGGGGGAAAATACTCGTTCCCAGGTTCAACCTGGGAACAAGTAATGAAGGTGCTTTCTCATAATTGAAAATCAAGCAAATTGTGAATAAAAATTGATGCTTGTCAAGTCAATTTATTTGGTTGAGCAAACGATATTAGCTAATCTAAAATTGACAGGGCTATGCTGGGGAGTAACTTTGTCTAATTCTCCGTCTCCACCATATCTGTAAGAGTTATTCATCTTGTTATTGTTATCGTAGTCAACATACATTCGGAGACGACGTTGTTTATTTTGGCAGTCAATAGAGTAAAGCGACTTTCTCCATTTAGTATAGCGATCATTATCAGCAAAAACTATCTTCATCCAGTAACGTCTAAACCGCCCACGACCTGCGATTGCCTTATCTAAATAGTAAGCATTATCATCATTATCTGTAGTAACTCGTATCCATTGATGAGTTTGAGCAAATACGTCTACCTGCCAGCTAAGTGCAACTGTTAGCCCTATAAGTGGTACTAAGGCAATTTTTTTGACTGTGGAAAAATTCATTATTTCAGTTTTAAGCTATAGGTTGTACTTTTTGAGTCTGTGTCGTTGGACATCAGAAGTAATTCCTTTCGCTAAAATCATAACATTTATATATTTATGGTTGAGAGTTAAGCAAACTTTCTGCGCCCTGATAATTGATAATGATGTAAAATGTTACATTTAAAAGATTCAAGACTTACAGAAAAGAGGCTCATCAAAATAATATTTCCCTAACTGTCTGAGTAATTACTTATGACAACTGCTAATATTAAACGCTTTACTCTAGCTGAATATCACCGTTTATCAGAACTAGGTTTCTTTGCAGAAAATGACCGAGTAGAATTAATTCGCGGAGAAATAATGCAAATGGCAGTAAAAGGTACACGGCACTCTGTTTGTAACTCATTATTGTTTGGAGAGTTATACACACTTATAGGAAAACGCGCTATTGTGCGAGGACAAGAACCAATTATCATACCTCCTGATAGTGAACCAGAACCAGATATAGTAATTGCTCGTAATAAATCTGATAGTTATTTATCTAATCATCCTAGTCCTGCGGATCTTTTACTGGTTACTGAGGTGGCAGATTCTTCACTGAAGTATGACCAAGAAGTTAAATTAACTTTATATGCAGAAGTGGGAATATCAAATTATTGGATATTTAATTTAGTAACTAATTGTTTAGAAGCTTACAGTGAGCCATATCAAGATCAGCAAAGTAATTTTGGATATACTCACAAGCACATCTTTTTATCAAATTCTGTAGTACCTCTACCCTGCTTTCCTGAATTATCACTTAATCTTGCAGAAATTTTTCCTCAAACTGAACGATAAATTTTATAGATTTATGGTTGAGGGTTCAGCAAGCTTTCAACAACTTGTTGCATTTTTTCAACGTGTGAACCTTTCCAGTAGATTTGACTGCACTCAATACAGCGATGAAATTTATCTATTTGCTGAACTTGAGGAGGTATTTGATGAATAATACTTTCTTTAGCAACTGATTCTAATAAACCATTGCAACGGATACATCTATCAAAGGGTTTAGCGGTTTTAAATAATTCAAAGCGCTTCATTACTTCTAATATTTGTTGCTGTGGATTAGTTGATCTTACATAGTATCCATAAGTAACAATACTACGCATTAATAATCCGCGATCGCGCGTCAACAAAATCCGCGATTCTGTACTAGAAACATAGGCTAATTCCTCATCTCCATAATCATTACGATATAAGGTATCAAAACCTAACATCCGCAAAGATGTTGCTAGTTTACCTAAATGAATATCAATAACAAATTTTGGAATAGGTAGCGGTGGCGGTTCGACAGATATTAGCGGTTGAGGGTGAGTTTGTCTGATAGTGTCAGCTTGAGAAATGGGATATACACTAATGCGATCGCCATTTTGTACTAAGTAAGAAAAATCAACTGTATTATTGTTAACAAAAATAAAGCTCACTTCAGGATGAGGCACACCAAAAGATTGAATCATATCTTTGATAGAGGGATGTTCTTCAAAAATATGTGTGAAGCTTCTATCTTTCCTTTTGGGCGCTAAAAAGAAATTCAGTTCACCATAGAAACAAAAATCAACTTTTGCCATTATAGGGAAAAATTAATATTTGACAAAATTATAACAATTGTATTAATGGTTTAATTATAATATTTATCAAACTTCACCCTAATTACAATTTTTATAATCGAATGACTGCTAAATACGAATTATATAAAGAAATCCTTGGTTGTTTTGTAGATACCTTAGCTGAGAAATTCAAAATCAATATTTATCCGCTTGGCTCAACTACTTTCAAACGTCCATAAAACAGTGGAGCAGAACCAGATAAATGTTTTATATTCAAAATACCAAAGGAGTCAATGGTAAAAAAAGACTAGATTTATCTCAAGCTCCAGCACCAGATTTATTTATTGAAATTGATGTTAGTAGTAGTTCCCGGTAGTCTCAACAAACATAGCTGAAGATAGATACATTAGCTATACCAAATAGTATATAGTTCTCGTAAGGAAATTGATTTTTGGGGAGCCCATGCTAGCCAAAGAACAATCAGATCTAGCAGAGTTAGTAAATAAAACACGACATCGCCTAGAACTCTCTCAAGTCAAGTTTGCCGCTTTGTTGGGAGTTTAATTTCAAAGTGTTAATCGCTCTTGAAAACGGACGAACAAAACCACTACATTTAGTGTGGAAGCAAATTGAAGCATTACTGCACCAAATGGGCTCAAGCGGACAGGATTTGTTAGCCAAATACTTTTCAAAGCAAGGACGGAGACTGTATGACTCACTTATCCAATGGCTCTCAAAACTGTTCTGTCAAAGCCAACAATAGTTTACCAAAAAATAAGACAGTAGCAATTACTGAAGCAGATGTTCTGATTACAGAAGCCTTAACTCTTCGTCCAGCAAGACTTCCAGATTATGCGGCTGAAAGCCAAGCTCTCCGTATCCTCGCTCAACAACTAACGGATGAGCCACAATCCCTGCTAAAAACCCTAGTGAACATGGCGCAGACTCTATGTCGTGCCGATACCGTGGGAGTCAGCTTATTAGAAACAGATCCCAATGGCGAATCCATCTTTCGTTGGGTAGCGATCGCTGGAGCTTTAGAGTTTTTAGAACAAACTACCACTCCAAGTAATTTTAGCCCCTGTGGCACCACACTTTTTGGTAATCAGCCGCAACTATATGCCTATCCTGAACGGTATTTCAACTATTTGCACCATCCCCAGTTTTCTATTGTTGAGGGATTGCTAATTCCACTTTCTGTCAAGCAGCGACGATTGGGGACGCTTTGGATTATTTCCCATACTGAGGGGCGACAGTTCGATGCTGAAGATCTGCGGCTGATCAACTCTTTGGCAGGCTTTACCACTTCTGCACTGCAAAGTATTGAGAATCTGCGCCAGACGGCACAGTTCGCATTGCAGCGCGAGCACGAAACTCAGAAGGTACTCCATGACAGTCAAAATCAGTTCGAGGCACTGGTTGCCAACGTGCCAGGGATAGTCTATCGATACTCGCCCAGCCAGGATATTCCCTATCAGTTTACTTTTATTAATGAAAGCTGCCGCGAACTGTTGGAATTAGAGCCAGACACTATTCTTCAAGACGGTAATTCCCTAGTAGCATTGATTCACTCAGACGATTTGCCATCATTTCAAACGTCCATTGCTCATGCCATTCAGAATTTTCTGCCTTGGCGGTGGGAGGGGCGGATAGTCACACCATCCGGTCAACTCAAATGGATTCAAGGTAGTTCTCGTGCTGTTGAGACGACACAAGGAAATGTGTGGGATGGATTACTGATTGACATTACAGAGTACAAACAAGCCGAAGCAGCATTGAGCCAAAGTGAGGAATTCAATCGGCAAATCCTAGAGAGTAGCGACGACTGCATTAAGGTGTTGGATTTATCAGGGCGGATTCTCTACATGAGTCCAGGGGGGCAGGCAGTACTAAAAATCAGTGACATCACGCCGTTTCTTAACCGTGACTGGAGCGAATTTTGGCAAGGAGCCGACCGAGAAGCGGCAAGGAACGCAATCGCGCAAGCAGAAGCAGGTGGAGTTGGCACATTTCAAGGTTATCATCCCACTGAGACAGGCGAACCGAAATGGTGGGATAGCAAAGTTAGTCCAATTAAAGGTCATGACGGGCAAGTCAAACGGTTGTTGTGCATTTCTCGTGATATTACCGAGCGATTACAGGCCCAGAAGCGATTGATAGAAAGCGAAACACGCTACAGGACACTGACAGATCTTAGCCCTGATGCCATCCTTGTCAACTTGAAGGGGCAGTTGATCTACGCCAACTCAGTAGCAGCGCAGTTACTCGGTGCAACTGAAACAAATCAAATAATCGGACAGTCGCCTTTTGATTTCATTGAACCCCAGTATCACGATTTTGTGCACGAACCGATTAAGCGTGCGCTCCAACAGCAACCGCTCCCTGCTTTGATGGAGCAACGCTGGCGGCGGCTCGACGGATTGGTAATTGATGTGGAAGTCTCGGCGGGGACGACAACTTGGGAGGGTCAACCTGCCATCCAGGTAATACTGCGTGACATCACTGCTCGCAAGCGCCGCGAAGCGAATCTCGCCTTCTTAGCCGAAATTGGCGAAGATTTCTCCCGCATGACGACAGCCGACGAGATTATGCAAGCGGTTGGGGCGAAAATTGGGGCGTATCTGAAGATCACCACCTGCAACTTCGCTGATGTTGACGAAGCGCGGGGCGAGGTGACGGCTCATTACGGCTGGAACAGTAAGGATGTGCCGAGTACGGTAGGCACGTTTCGCATTACTCAATATTTGAGTTCTGAGTTTGAGCGGGCAAGTCGCGCCGGAGAGACCTTCGTTATTCGTGATACTCAGAGCGACCCGCGCACAGACGCCTCCGGCTACGCCGCGCTGAATATACATTCATTTGTCACTGTTCCATTTCACCGCAAGGGCAAGTGGACGCATTACATCGCTGTCTGTGACTCGCGCCCACGCGACTGGCGGGATGACGAAATTGAAGTGATTGAAGAAATCTCAAACCGCATTTTCCCGCGTCTTGAACGCGCCAGTGCTGAAGATGCCCTGCGTGAGTCGGAAGAAAAATACCGCACACTGTTCAATTCAATCGACGAAGGATATTTTCTCGCCGATGTGATTTTTGACAAAAATGACCAGCCGATTGACATCTTTTATGTGGACGCAAATCCATCAGCGACAAGAATGATGGGGCAGGATTTCACCGGACGACGGCTGAGTGAGGTTTACCAAAATTATGAATCATACTGGTATGAAATCTTCGGTCGCGTCGCCCGCACGGGCAAAGGCGAGCGGTTGGAGCGATATGCCGAGCCAGATAAAAAATGGTATGACTTCTACGTTTTCAAAGTCGGCGACAAGCACAGCCATCGTGTTGCTGTCGTTTTCAACGACATCACTGAGCGCCAACGCCGCGAAGCTGAACGTAAACAACTATTAGAACAAGAACAAAGAGCGCGCTCAGAAGCCGAACACGCCAACCGCATCAAAGACGAATTTTTGACAGTATTGTCTCACGAGTTGCGATCGCCCCTTAACCCGATCTTAGGTTGGTCAAGTTTACTCTTATCGCGCAAGCTTTCGGAAGCAAAGATAGCTGAAGCACTCTCCACGATTCAACGCAATGCCAAATTGCAATCAGAACTGATTGAAGATCTTTTGGATGTGTCCCGAATTATGCGTGGCAAACTCAGCCTCAATCAGAGTCCGGTAAATCTTGCCACAACCATTAGGGCGGCGATGGAAACGGTGGACTTGGCAGCTTCCGCCAAATCAATCAATGTGCAGGCAGTCCTAGAACCAAACATGGGTTTGGTTTTGGGTGATGCAACTCGTTTACAACAAGTAATTTGGAATTTGCTCTCCAACGCTGTCAAGTTTACGCCTTTTGGGGGACAGGTCAATATTCGGTTGGAGCAACTTAACGGGGTGGCTCAAATTACTGTTAGCGATACAGGGCAAGGCATCAATCCTGATTTCCTGCCTTATGTATTTGATTATTTCCGCCAGGAAAATGCTGCTACCACCAGAAAGTTTGGAGGACTGGGATTAGGTTTAGCGATCGTGCGCCACTTGGTGGAACTACATGGTGGGACAGTTGGGGTAGAAAGTAAGGGTGTTGGGCAAGGTGCCACCTTTATTGTTAGATTACCGCTTCTGACTACTCAAACTGTCACGAATAACAGCAACCCAGGGGATGAAGGGTCATTAGATTTAAGCGGCATCAAGATTTTAGTAGTGGATGATGAAACCGACACGCGGGACTTTACGGCTTTCTTACTAAAGCAGTCTGGCGCACAGGTTATGGCTGTATCTTCAGCTGCAGAAGCACTTAGCGTTTTGAAGCAGTCTAAATTTGATGTGCTGCTCAGTGATATTGGTATGCCCGATCTCGATGGCTATATGTTGATACAGCAAGTCAGAATCTTTCCAGCACCAAACAACGAAATCAAAGCGATCGCTTTGACTGCCTATGCGGGAGAAATGAATCAACAACAAGCACTCAAGGCTGGCTTCCATAGGCATATTTCTAAGCCAATAGAGCCAGAGGTCTTGGTGCAAGCCATCTCTAGTCTGGTTCGGGATTAATTTTTAAGTTCTAAATTCTTTCGTATATTATCTATACTTACCGACCTGCATGAAACTGCGATCACTTGAAATAGTAGTAGCTGTTTTTAGTAGTTAAAACAGTTAGTAACACGGAAAATCATTGCCACACGGAAAGCGGTGTAAAAGCTGGAAGTGAGGGTTGTTGCAAAACTGACAACACTTTAAAACACTAAAAACTATTGGTAAGACTGAAAACAGTTTTAACCAATGATTTCCAGGGGTGAAATTAATTCCCTTTTTTCCTTACTTCATATAACTTAAGGGGAGATTGCTCATTTTCAAATAGTCTGTTATTCGCCTGTAACTAATTGCTCAATAGTATCCGCGTCAGTTGGCAAGTCTGCTGTTAATACTTCTCTACCTGTTTCAGTTACTAAAACATCATCTTCAATGCGAATACCGCGCACATCCCTAAATTCTTCAAGACGCTCCCAATTGACTACATCTTGATATTTTTCCCTACATTCTGAATCATTTAAAATACCAGGAACTTGATAAAATCCTGGTTCAATTGTCACCAGCATTCCTGCACGTAAAGGGCGATTTAATCTTAAATAGCATAAACCAAAGCGATCGCTCCTTTTTCTCCCCTGCTCATACCCTGCTAAATCTCCCAAATCTTCCATATCATGGACATCTAAACCTAATAAATGTCCTACTCCATGCGGGAAGAATAAAGCATGAGCATCCATTGCTACTAAATCATCTGCATTGCCTTTAAGAATGCCTAAATCTACTAATCCTTGAGCAATAACTTTTGCTGCTAACAGATGAATATCCTGATACTCAACACCAGGGTAAATCTTGGCAATACAAGCATCATGGGCAGCTAAAACTACATCATAAATATCTCTTTGGGTAGAGGAGAATTTACCCGATACAGCCCAAGTGCGCGTAATATCAGATGCCCACCCTGTTGCGGTTTCTGCACCAACATCTGCTAATAATAAATTTCCTGGTTGTATCGGATGGTGATAGTGTTGATTGTGCAATACTTCCCCGTGAACTGTGACAATACTGCCATAAGCGCAAGTCATATTATGGGCAATAATCACACCTTCCATTGCGCCACGCACTTCTGCTTCAGTTTTGGCGTTGCGTGTTGCTGCCATCCCTGCTTTGTGTACTGCTACACTACAAGCAGCCGAGGAGCGTAATTCTGCTAACGCGCCAGCATCGTGTATTATGCGTAGAGATGCGATCGCTTGTGCTAACTTTAAATCAATTCCCTCTGGTGTCGATGCCTCTGAAACAGGTCTATCGAGAATTTCACATTGTTTCAGATAAGTAGTAGCATCCTGAACCGCAATTGTTGCAGCACCTACCGATTTTAATGTTAATTCTGCCATTGGAAATGCAGCATCCGCCCCCATAGTTTCGGCAATTTCCTCTCTTGTGGGCATCTCTCCATGCCAGAGGATACTGCTAGGATGAGGATTATCTATATATAATTCCAGCTTGCCACCCTCTAAACGAATTGCAGCATTTTCTAAAGGTAAACCTGCAAAGTAGAGAAAATGACTACTAGGGCGAAAGGGAAACAAATTTGCTGGAAAATTACGCGGTGTCGCACATCCAGACCATAAAATTACCGGAAAATCAATTAATTCAGCTAGTCGTTGCCGTCTGTTAAGAAGTGTATCTGCAACATCTTTATTAGCTATAATCATCTGTTCCTACCTTTCAAGCCTCTGTTAATTTTGCGAGAATATAAAAATAGTTTAAATTTAGATTAAAATATATGCCTTCTAAATCTAAGATTCAGCGAAATACTATCGAATCATGCAGTTGGTCAATTGAGCAACTAGCTGGTTTGAGCAAAGAAAATCAATTGCAACTACTAGAATTAGGTATTAAAACAACTGGCGAGTTACTGCAAATAGCCAATACTCCAACCGCTAGGCTAGAACTAGCAAATCGTTTGCAGCTTCATATTCAATACATTAACAAATGGGTAGCATTAGCAGATTTAGCTCGTATTCCTAGCGTTGGTTGTGAATACTGTGGGTTATTACTTCACGCTGGTATTGCTTCTGTAGCTCAACTAGCTCAAACTCCCATACATAGATTACACCCGCAAATTTTGCGATTGCAAGTAGCGACAATGCAACGCAAGGATCTTTGTCCTTCAGTTGATCAGGTGCAATTGTGGATTAAACAAGCAAATAATTTAATTAATAATTAGTTCAATTTCATAAAAAATTACCCCACCCCTTCCCCTCCCCTTACTAAGGGGAGGGGTTCAAAAAAATAAATTACTAATATAGTCTAAGTGTTTATTAAGGTCTAATTTTTCTTGCCAAATACGTGCCATAGAAAACCATTTTTAGTTTTTTGCTAAGACACCGTTAAGAAAAATATCAGCTAATCCTTCCGCCATTTCTTTCATTTCAAAAACAGATGCTCCGGGCTGTACAAGAGTTTCGTGACTAAAGCCAGCAATTACAAACATTCCTAAAAATACTTGCGCGACTATTTTTGGATTCATCTGACGATAAATGCCACGATCCATTGCTGTTTGAAAGAAAGCTTCAGCAACATCAGTCATTTTAGAAATTACTTCTGACTGAATGCGATCGCGCAATTCTGGGTGAAACTGCGCCTCCATAAAACAAACTCGCATCATATCGGCATTTTCCCGTAAATTTAACATCCGCCGATACATTAACTGAGCAACAGATTGATAGCTACTCATCTCACTTAATTCTGTCAACAAATCAGTAAGCAGATCTACCCATCCTTGTGTAGCTACTTCAATCAAAATCGCCTTCTTATTTGCAAAATGTCGAAAAATAGTGCCTTCTGCCACCCCTGCACCTTGAGCTAAATCTTTCGTAGTTGTGCCATCATACCCTTGCCGCGCAAACAATTTTTGAGCCGCTTTTAAAATTTTAGTGCGCGTCTGCTCCTCTGACTGAGGGGGTTGATGAAAAATTCGCATAATTAATCAGCAGATGGATAGATAATAACACCGTAGCGTTATTTCTTTTGTTGGAACCATAAATATTAAAAAGCTTCATACATTTTGAGCCAGAATCAAGAAGTCAGCTTAAGGCGCTTTGGCGGGTGACTTGCTTTAGCGTTTATAGTCTGAAATATGTAGTCTTTGTGACATTGTATGAGTCAATTGTGTAAATTTTTTTTGCAATTAATTTCGGTGCCGATAACTAGAACTAGCCTTTTGTTTTCTAAAAAGTCCAGACAATATCGCTTTCCTCTGATTCTGGCAACGTTTCTAGCCGCTTTACTCATCGGATGGGGCACATTGCCAAGCGTTGCCTTAGCTCGTACAGAAACGCCTGCGCCTGCTGAGTCAATTCAGCCATACTTAGATCGCGTCATCAACAAGGTGAGCGAATTTACCTTAGAAAATGGCATTAAGTTTATTGCCTTAGAGAGACACGAAGCGCCTGTAGTTTCTTTTGTCACATACGCAGATGTCGGCGGTGCTAACGAACCAGATGGTAAAACTGGCGTAGCTCACTTTTTAGAACATTTAGCCTTTAAAGGAACTACTCGCATTGGTACGCGGAACTGGCAAGCAGAAAAACCTTTGTTAGATCGCTTAGATCAGTTAGCAGAACAAATTAAAGCATCACAAGCTGCTGGCAAAACTACTGAAGTTACTCAGCTACAACAACAGTTTGAGCAAGTTGAAGCTGAAGCGGCAAAATATCAAAAGCAAAATGAATATGGTCAAATTGTAGAGCAAGCTGGTGCAGTTGGGATGAATGCAACGACCTCTACTGATGCCACAAATTATTTTTATAGCTTTCCCTCTAACAAATTAGAACTGTGGATGTCGCTGGAGTCGGAAAGATTTTTAGATCCAGTATTTCGAGAGTTTTATAAAGAAAAAGAAGTGGTGTTAGAAGAACGCCGGATGCGTACTGATAATTCGCCTATCGGTCAGATGATCGAAGCTTTTTTAGAAACAGCTTATAAGGTACAGCCTTACAAGCGTCCAGTAATTGGCTATACACAAGATATTCGCAATCTGACAAGACCAGACGTACAGCAATTCTTTGATACTCATTATCAACCAAGTAAGTTAACGATGGCTGTTGTTGGTGATGTCAATGCAACACAAGTTAAACAGCTAGCACAAACTTACTTTGGTCGCTATAAAGCTAAATCTGCTGTTCAGGAAAAACTTCCTGTAGAACCACCACAGACAGAAACGCGGGAGGTAACATTGCAGCTACCTTCTCAACCTTGGTATTTAGAAGGCTACCACCGTCCAGCAATGAATCATCCTGATGATGCAACTTATCAATTGATGGCTAGTATTCTTAGTGATGGTCGTACTTCACGCCTTTACAAATCTTTGATAGAAGAAAAGCAAATAGCCCTTTCTGCTCAAGGTTTGAATGGTTTCCCAGGAGATAAATATCCGACATTGATGTTACTTTATGCGCTGACTGCTCCTAATCACACGGTTGATGAAGTAGCAAAGGCATTAAGCACAGAAATTGAGCGGTTAAAGCAAGAACCTGTATCAACTCAGGAATTACAACGAGTCAAAAAACAAGCACGAGTTAGTTTATTGGAAACACTTAATTCCAATATGGGTATGGCTCAGTCTTTAGTAGAGTATCAAGTAAAGACTGGAAGCTGGCGAAATTTGTTTAAAAAGTTGGATGAAATTGCAGCAGTTACTCCAGCAGATATTCAACGAGTCGCTCAAGCAACTTTTAAACCTGAAAATCGCACAATTGGGCGGATTTTATCGAAACAAGCGGGTGGAGAAAAATAAATGCAAGATCGGCGAAATCAACAACACCCTCACTCCTCTAAAAACTTCTTCCAAAAATCATTGAATTATCTGCGTGCATCTGTGTTTATTCGTGGCTTAAAAACTATCAAAGCAACTTGGCAATTAGGCTCTAAATACGTGCAACAATTAGCTACAAACGGTATCAAAGCTCAAAAATCCCTATTTCCTTTTGCTTCTAAAGTGCGACCGATCGCTTGGATTTTAACTTTGACGTTTTTACTCTTTTCTTCGTTAATGCCAGCCTTAGCTTTATCGGCAAAGCATTATACAGAGTTAACTTTTTCACAATTACCAGAAATTAAACTACCAAATTACAGCCGCTTTCAGTTAGAGAATGGCATGGTAGTTTATTTAATGGAAGACCACGAGTTACCACTTGTCAGTGGGACAGCTTTATTTAGAACTGGTGAGCGTTTAGAACCAGGTAGCAAAATCGGATTAGCTGAGTTAGTAGGAACAGTAATGCGTAGTGGTGGTACTAAGCGCCACTCAGCAGATCAACTTAATCAGTTATTAGAACAGCAAGCTGCTTCTGTAGAAACGGGAATAGGTACTACTTCTGGAAGTGCTAGTTTTTCTAGTTTAAGTGAAGATTTAGAGCGAGTCTTTGGCTTGTTTGCTGAAGTAATTACCGAGCCATTATTTCCCCAAGAAAAGATTGATTTAGCCAAGACACAATTACGGGGTGCAATTGCGCGTCGTAATGATGAATCTGAGGATATTGCTTCTCGTGAATTTCGTAAATTAATTTATGGGAAAGATAGCCCTTACGCTCGTACTGTTGAGTATGCAACTTTAGATAATATTCCCCGTGAAGATATACAACAATTCTACCAACAGTATTTTTATCCCAATAACATGATCTTGGGAATTGTGGGTGATTTTGATAGTAAAACGATGCGATCGCTCATTCAAAAACAATTTGCTAACTGGAAACCCAACCCACAAATTAAACGCCCAGGTTTACCCGCAGTTTCTCAAGCAAAACAGGGAGGAGTTTATTTTGTCAATCAACCCCAATTAACTCAAAGTAATATTTTGATGGGTCATTTGGGCGGTCAATTTAATAATCCTGATTATCCCGCTTTAGACGTTCTTAATGGTGTCTTAAATGGCTTTGGGGGACGTTTATTTAACCAAGTGCGATCGCGCCAAGGTCTGGCTTACAGCGTCTACGGAACATGGAATCCAGCTTTTGACTACCCTGGATTCTTCATTGCAGGTGGGCAAACTCGTTCTGATGCGACAGTACCATTTATTCAATCTATCTTTACCGAAATTAAGCGGATTCAATCTGAACCGATCACACAAGCAGAACTTGCTTATGCTAAAGAATCTGTTTTGAATTCATTTGTGTTTAACTTCCAAACACCTGAGCAAACTTTGTCACGTTTGATGCGATATGAATATTACAATTACCCGCAAGATTTTATCTTTCGTTATCAACGTGATGTGGAAAAAGCCACAATTAAAGATGTGCAGCGTGTCGCTCAAAAGTATCTGCAGCCTAATAAAATTGTCACCTTAGTTGTAGGTAATAGTAACGAAATCAAACCACCACTGACAACATTAACAAAAGATGTGATTCCGGTAGATATTACAATACCTGAACCAAAAAAGAGTGAGACGTAAGAGTTTTATATAAAACCCCACCCCCAACCCCTCCGCGTCAACAGGGAGGGGACTTTGAGGTTTAAACTTTTATTAAATCATCTGCGCCATCTGCGTTTATCTGCTCACATCTGCGATAAAAAACACAATTAACCTGGAAGCGAATTAATTAAAGAATTAAGCATCTGTATACCCAAAACAGCAACTAAACCACCAACAGCTAAAATACTTAAAGGTCGCAGAATTCCTTGCAACACCTTAAGACTTCGCTCTAATTCCCCCTCATAATATTCTGCTAATTTCTGAAAAGCTGCATCTAAATTACCAGTTTCTTCCCCAGTGCGAATCATTTGAATCGCTATTGCTGGTAACTTACCTTCCAAGCTATCACTAATACTACGCCCCGCACGTACATATTTTGTAGCAGTTGTCAACTTACTTCTTATAACTAAATCGGGAATGCGATCGCGCACCAATTCCAAAGCAGTTAGTATAGAAACACCGCAACTCAAAGGTAACTCTAACTCAGATAAATATAAGAGCGATCGCGCTTCGTTAATTTTCTTCAAACCAGGAATTTGCGCCACCAACGGCTGCGCCCATTGTCCAGAAGATTGAAACCAAAAATTCACACCTACAAATATTAAAGCTAATGCGATCGCATTCAGCCAAAAACTAAATTGCATCAAAACATTGCCATTTTTATTAAAAATTACTGCCACTACTAACAGTAAACTCCAAATCATCGTACTAACAGATAATCTCACCGAACGATAGAGGCGTTCCCGTCGTTGTTGTGCCTCAAAAGCTGCTGCCAAACGCTGAGATGTTTCTACTAACGAGCCACTATATTCTGCTAACTTAATTAAGCTGATCGTCCACCGATCAAAATAATTATCAACCGCCATTGCTGTAGCCAAATCCTGACCTAACCCCACAGCAGCAGCAACCCGACTTAAATAGCGTTGGCACGATCCATTAAAATCATTCTTAGCCAACATCACACTTTGCTGTACTGACATCCCAGCCTTAAGCAAAGCAGCAAGCTGGTAAAAAAATCGAGCCTTTTCCTGATAATTCAAGCCTTTTAGTAGATCCACAGCAGGTATAAAAAACTTTATATTGACCTTAGCTCCTAGCTTAAATCTTTAAAAGGAGGAGGGAGGAGAGAGGGGAGAGGAGTAATTATAATGTCCGGCATATCACCGGCGGGTTGCACCAAAGGGCTATGCCTCCAAACCATTAATATATATAAACCCGCCCTCAATCTCAAAGTTTTTAAGTCTCTAAAATTCAACTTATCGGAAAGATTTACTGCTAATTGGTAATTGGTAATTGTTAATTGTTAATTGATAATTAATTCCTATGTTTTCATTAACGCAAACTACTTCCCGCCAGCGAGAAATTCTTGAGGTTGTCTTCCGTAATGGTTGGGATTATATGCGAGTCTTGCTGACTGGCGGTAAACCCGATCAACCTAAACTGCCTACACCAGAAGTATTGCGTAATATTTTGGTAGATTTAGGGCCTGTTTATATTAAATTAGGACAACTATTAAGTACCCGTCCTGACTTACTGCCATCTTCTTATATTAATGCTTTATCTACTCTACAAGCTGATGTCCCCCCCGTACCTTGGTCAGAAGTAGAAACTGTAATTCGGCAACAGTTGCAACTGCCTATCGCAGAAACCTTTTCTGTATTTCATCAAGAACCTGTTGCTGCTGGTTCAATTGCACAAACACACCGCGCCACCTTAGCAGATGGTAGAGAAGTCGCCATAAAAATTCAGCGTCCAGGGATTGATGGGATTATTGCTCAGGATATTACCTTAATTAAAAGTTTGGCACAAATCGTATCTCTTACTGATATAGGTCAAGATTACGATGTTGTTACTTTAGCTGACGAATTTGCTAACGCATTGTTAGCAGAATTAGATTTCACTCGTGAAGCAGGTTACACTGACCAATTACGACGCAATCTTTCTAAAAGTCGCTGGTTTGACCCGACGCAGTTAGTTGTACCAGAAATTTACTGGGATTTAACTACAGAAAAGTTACTGGTAATGGAATGGCTGAATGGAATGCCGCTACTCTTGGCAGATATTTCAGCAACACAAAATGGTATAAATCCTGGTGAAAAACGCCGAGAAATTACGACTTTATTATTTAGGTCATTCTTCCAACAAATTTATATAGATGGATTTTTCCATGCTGATCCTCATCCAGGTAATTTGTTTTATCTCAACGATGGGCGTTTAGCAATTATTGATTGTGGCATGATGGGTCGTTTAGATCCGCGATCGCAGCAAATTTTAACAGAAATGTTGTTAGCAATTGTAGATTTAGACGCGCAAAGATGTACACAACTAACTTTACAACTATCTGATTCTGCCCAAGTAGTTAATTTATCCAATCTAGAGAATGATTATGCCCGAATGCTGAGAAAATATTTCAATCTCAGTTTAGCTGAAATTAATTTTTCTCAGGTTTTTTATGAAGTATTACAAACTGCTCGGAATAATAAAGTTAGATTACCTAGTAGTTTAGGGTTGTATGCGAAAACCTTAGCTAATTTAGAAGGCGTAGCGCGGACTTTTGATCCAGACATTAATTTGTTTGAACAAATTAAACCATTAATTACAGATTTATTCCGCCGTCAGTTATTTGGAGATGACCCACTGCAAGCTGTTTTAAGAACAGCTTTAGATATCAAAAGTCTGACATTACAATCGCCACGTCAGATGGAGGTATTATTAGAACGGGTAACAACTGAAACCTTAAAATGGAATGTTTCAATTAGGGATTTAGAACCACTACGCCGCAGTTTAGATGATTCAGCTAATCGTCTTTCCTTTAGTGTTGTAGTTGGATCAATGATTATTGGTGCAGCAATTATCTCTGCTCAATCACAAACAGTGCAGTTATCTGTTTTAAGTACTATTTTATTTTCTACTGCCAGCTTGCTTGGTTTGTGGCTGATATTTAGTATTTTACGCTCAGGAAGGTTAAGGGGCAAATAAGTGCGATCGCCTATAAATACAAAATAAAATCAGGACTTACGCCTGCGTAAGTCCAAAACAATGTTAATAGTAGTTAGCTATCGCAGTTGATATAGTGACCTAAAGAATACCAAAGGATTGAGGGATTAACCTGGGATGAAGATGAACTACACTAATTCGTTAGCTCTCGGCTCAAGTTCCCAGAGTACAATTGAGTCGAGATGTAGCAAGGGCTTTCTAATTTCTTACCTCAGCATCTAAAGTTTGTAGTAAGTTTTCCATTCTTTGTGGAGATACCCGCCCTTGTAAGGATGACCAGCAATGCCCTTGACCATTTTTTATCAAAGGTTGAGCGCGTAACTGACGCAACGCACGGATGCAAGAAGAACAATCACAGCCAAACAGAGCAACCGCTGTATCACTTTCTAGTTCACTGAAGTTTAAGCTTAAATCTTCCTGTGGAATCTTAGTTGAAGATGCAACTAAGATGCCTTTATTTAACCTATTTAACCGATGTACCGAAGAGGACTTTAGCTGAGAATTTGTGGGTAGATCGCAGGAAGTGGGAGATGTAGCACTCTCCAAAGTATTAACACGCATTGCTTCAGCAGCAGATGCCATATTACTGAGCAAAGCCATTGTTAACATTGAGCTAGCAAGTGTAGGAATAGCAATCAGCCTCAAGAAAATTTTGTACTGCATTTCGTGAATTCCTCAAATCGACTAAAAACTTGTTGATTAACAATATATTGACCTACTCACTGAGATTATGAGTAGTAATTTATGAACTTTTTGAAGCGACCCTGATGTTAACAAACTTACACCCGTGAGAGACTGGATTTTGTTAGTGCCGGAACAATACGAGTACAAGCCATCCTGGCACCGGATAAATTCCGAGCGGTTGGCCCCACACGCAATGCGGCTAATCCACCCATAACAAATAGCTCACAGCCGCGCCAGCGCAGGTATTCATCCACAACAGGTAAACCGTTCACAATTTCGGTGGGATAAGCTTTTAAAACATCTTTGAGCAAAGGATGGTTTGTCGCGTCTATTTGGCTTCCGGTTGCTAACCAAATGCGATCAATGTTCTGATGGTTAATGCACTCATGTACAGCAGGATTATCACAACAAACTTGCCAGCTATTACCATTCCATTTAGCTGTTGAAACCTGACACTGCTCATAAAACACAACACGCCCATCACGTTCATTACGCCGTAGCTGAGTCAGCATTGCTGGAGTCATTGAGCCACCATTACGTGCTTGCTGAATCATGGATGAGCGAACATCCCAATCGGGTTCTACCCAGAAATTTTTTAGGTATTTAGGACCGAGCCAACCTGGGTCAGCATCAAACAGCTTCTCGTATACATTTCGTCGTGACATGAGTAATACTTGTGCGCCTCGTTCAATCGCACCTACTGCTAGATGTCCGCTAGTTAATCCACCTCCAATAATCAGAATTTTCTCACCGTGAAGTTTCAAGTTTCGTAAGTCAATAGCATGAGAATGCAGCAGTCGTTCAGGTGGGTAATTTCTGGGAATTTGCCCAACCCACTCTGGGAGATGAGGTCTTCCACCGCCGTTAGCTATAACAACTCTACGGGCGACAATTGTTTGACCATTCGATAATTCCAAACAAAATCGGGGACGACGATGATTTTTTAACGGTTCAATCCGCACGACTTGAGCCGGATAGACACAGGTGTTTAACTGCCACCGACGAATCACTTCATGGCAAAAATCTTGAAACAACCGAGTTCCTGGCAAGTCGTAGGGTGGGAATAATTCATTAGGGCGGGATGCGGCAAAGGTACGAAGGGCATGAGGATCGGGGTCTGGTTGGTGTACCGCAGGCGATCGCAAATGAGGAATCTGCAACGCTGCAAATTGATGATTCCATTGACTCATCCAAGTACCGCTGGGGTCGAAAACCAGGAAACGCCCTCGCATCGACTTTTTCTTTTGTAGTAAGTGGGCTATTAGGGTCAGGGCATGAGGCCCCGCTCCAACAATTGCAATGTCAATGAATTCTGGTAGAGCCAAGACAGAATCGAACATACATCTCTGAAGCAGAGAATCACTTTTCACAGCCTGTGCTATAAAATAAGCGAATGATAATCATTCTCACTATAAATGATGTCAGCACCTGAATCTTCCACGCTGGAAAATCTAACTGCCCAAGTGGTGTCATCCAGCCCTTCACCGCAGCCAATGAAACCCATCATTCATCGTCCCCGTCGATTGCGGCGGACGGAAACGCTGCGTCGGATGGTACGGGAAAACATTCTGTGTGTGGAGGACTTGATCTATCCCCTGTTTGTAATGGAAGGAAACGGGCAACGAGAAGAAGTGCCTTCCATGCCAGACTGCTATCGCTATACCCTGGATTTGCTGCTGATGGAGGTGCGGGAGGCATCCTTGTTGGGAATTGGTGCGATCGCTCTGTTTCCGCTCATACCCTACAATCAGAAAGATAACGCTGGAACTGAAAGCTACAACCCCAATGGTTTAATTCCCCGTGCAGTGCGAGCAATTAAACAAGCAGTTCCAGAGATGGTAGTGATTACCGATGTAGCTCTAGATCCTTACAGTAGTGAAGGACATGACGGCATTGTGCAGGATGGCAAAATACTCAACGATGAAACCGTTGCCGTCTTGGTCAAACAAGCGTTAATACAGGCAGAAGCTGGAGCAGATTTCGTCGCACCATCCGACATGATGGATGGGCGTGTGGGCGCAATTCGCCAAGCCTTGGATGCTGAGGGATGGAGCAATGTTGGCATTCTTGCCTATTCAGCTAAATACGCCTCTGCTTACTATGGCCCGTTCCGCGATGCCTTAGATTCAGCCCCCAAATTTGGCGATAAGAAAACTTATCAGATGGATGCAGCCAATGCCAGGGAAGCCATCAAAGAAGTAGAGATGGATATTGCCGAGGGAGCAGATATTGTGATGGTGAAACCTGCCCTTGCCTACTTAGATATCATCTGTCGAATTAAACAGCATACGAATTTACCTATTGCTGCCTATAACGTCAGTGGTGAATACGCCATGATCAAAGCTGCTGCCAAACAGGGTTGGATTGATGAAAATAAGGTGGCTCTGGAAACGCTGACAAGCATGAAACGAGCAGGGGCAGATTTAATTTTGACTTACTTTGCCAAACAGGTAGCCGTCATGTTGCAACAGTGATCTGGTAAGGCAATTGTTTCATCCTTCATGTTTTTACCTTCCCACTTCTAAAAGTTGAACTCTTCAAGGCTATTTACAATGGTTCATCTAAAAATAGGGTTACGGCAGCCCAGTAGAGTTGTTCGTCATTTGTCAATTGTAGTTGTGTCGGCGATCGCACTGAGTTTGGGAAGTTGTACATCCAATGCCCCCTCAACCAATTCATCCGCTTCTCAAACGCAATCTTCTCCGGCAGCAACAGCAGACAAGTTGCAAGTGGTAACAACCTTCTTGCCCATCACACAATTTACCAAAGCAGTGGCGGGCGATCGCGCACAAGTAACTCAACTACTACCGATAAATATCGGCCCCCATGACTATCAGGCAAAGCCGGAAGATGTAAGGAAACTCGCTCAAGCCGATGTATTAGTTCAAAACGGGTTAGGGATGGAGGAATTTTTAAAGAACCTGATTAAAAACGCTGGAAATGCCCACTTGCTAGTGATTGATTCGAGCCAGGAAGTGCAGACAATCGCCACTGAAACTATTGAAGGACACGAGCATGGACATGAGTTAAGCGAAAAACAGGAAGAAGCCAAACATATTCATGGAGAAGTTAACCCTCACATCTGGCTTGATCCGAAACGTGCAATTCAACAGGTAGAAAACATTCGAGATGGTCTAATTGCAGCCGATCCTAGTGGGGAAGAAATTTACAGTGCCAATTCCGCCGCTTATATTCAACGCTTGCGAGACCTAGATGGGGAAACCACGAAGTTGCTGCAACCATTTGTAGGTAAGACATTTGTTGCTTTCCACGACTTTGCGCCCTACTTTGCTACAAGCTACAACTTAAAAGCCAAATTTCTGCTTGATGTGCCAGAAGGAAACCCATCTCCCAATGACGTAAAACGGGTTATGGATACCGTCAAGGCTAGCAATCTGAAAACCTTGCTGACAGAACCCCAGAGTGGACAAGATGCCTTTGCAGGATTGGCAAAAGATTTGAATGTGCGGGTTAGCACGTTTGACCCGATGGAAACTGGAGGAACCGAGGCGTTACAACCCAATTATTACATCACCACGATGCGGCAAAATGTCAAAACTCTGGTGACGGCATTCACTGGAAAATCGACTCAATCCTTCCTGCCCATACAGACACTACAGCCTGTTGCGGTTGTGCCACAGCAGGTTGGGGTAAGGTTTTAGGGGGTTTACTTGAAAGAAATTGTACTTGCAGTTGAACGCCTGACCGTTTATCGGGAAACAACCGCAGCAGTGGAGAATGTGTCGTTTTCCTTGTCAGCAGGTATAGACACTGCGCTTGTCGGCCCCAATGGAGCGGGCAAAACTACGCTGGTTCAAGCCATCCTGGGAATTTTACCCCGACAAGCAGGTAATGTATTTATACTAGGGCAACCGCTAAGTCGCAGAGGGTTTCTGCCACCCAGCATCCGTCAACAAATTGCTTATCTGCCCCAAAACTTTCTGTTTGATCGCCGCATTCCCATCACGGTAGAAGAACTGGTAGGGTTGGGGTGGGACTCTTTGGGGTTTCAATTACCTTGGGCAAACCATAGAAAACGCCGCCATGCTGTGCGAGAGGCATTAGCAAGGGTTGAGGCGGCACACCTCAAAAATCAGGTGATTAGCGGACTTTCCGGCGGTGAAATGAAGCGAGTGTTGTTGGCATATTGCCTCGTTCACCCGCGCCGATTGTTAATTCTCGATGAAGCCCCTGCGGGTTTAGATGTGCGGGGAGAATCAGAGTTTTATCGACTACTGTATCAACTTAAGCAGGAGCAAGGTTGGGCTATTTTGCAAATTTCTCACGACCTGGATATGGTACGGCGACAGTGCGATCGCGTCCTCTGCATAAATCGCACCCTCCTGTGTCACGGAGTTCCAGGCGTTGCTCTCTCTCCTGACAATCTCTCTGCTGCCTACGGAACAGAATTTGTTCGATATAAACATAATCATTAATTTCCCATCTCCATGTCTTTCCCATCAGAAATCACTCGCGTCATTGAACTGTTTCAACTGCCCTTTATGCAACGGGCATTTATAGGTGGCATTCTTACAGGGATAATGGGTGGGCTTTTAGGAAGTTTTACGATTTTACGACAGTTATCTTTCTTCAGTGATGCACTAGGACATTCTGCCTTGTTAGGCATCAGCATTGGATTTTTATTAGGACTCAATTCCTCTGTGGTTCTACTGCCATTTTCTGTGATCTTTGCCTTAGCTGTTTCTTATCTACTGGAACGCACTCGCCTATGGACAGATGCGTTGCTCAATATTATCTATTCATCATCATTAGCGATCGCCATTATTACCCTCAGCTTTGTTGGACAGTATAAAGGTGGACTAAATAATCTTTTGTTTGGTGATATTTTAGCCGTTCAAGAACTAGATTTAGTTTTTAGTGCAGCATTGTTAATCGTCTGCATTGTGTTTATTGGGCTGACGTTGCGAACACAAATGTTACTGACTTTGCATGAACCGTTAGCGATCGCTCGTGGCGTTTCAGTATCAACTCATCGCACAGTATTTATTGTCTTGTTATCGCTAGTAGTTGGGATCTCAATTAAGGCGATCGGAGTGTTGCTAGTTAGTGCGTTTGTGGTAATTCCAGCTTGCGCTGCCCGACTCCTTAGTCGCACATTCACAAATTATGTGTTGTTATCGGCAGGAATAGGAGCGTTGAGTGCCGTGTTCGGGATGGTTATTTCCGCCTGGTTTAATTTACCATCAGGTCCCAGCATTGTGACAACACAGTTAACTATTTTTATAACTGCAATGACGTTACCTCGTTTTCATTCACTGGCTCACTGAATTTAGATATTTATGTCTCAACCTCTCCCCCCTAATCTGGAAGGAATTGTTCAGCGATTTGAACAAATTTTAGAACCTAAAAGACGATACGAGTATCTGCTTTGGTTCGCCAAGCGGGTTCCAGAATTAAACGAAGCAGATAGAGTGTCAGAAAACAAAGTATTCGGATGTGTTTCTCAGGTTTACATCACAGCAACGCTGAAAGATAACGGCATTTTCTTTCATGGAGACTCAGATGCTCAAATTACCAAAGGTCTGTTTGGGCTACTGAGGGAAGGACTTAATGGTTTGACACCAAATGAAATCATTCAGCTTACCCCAGAATTTATTCAAAGAACTGGTTTAGATATTAGTCTTACACCTTCCCGCAGCAATGGGTTTTACAACATTTTTCAAACTATGCAGCGAAAAGCACTAGCTTGCCAACTAATTAATTCAGCACTACCAAATGGGAGAGAATTATGACTTTTAGCCACCCACACTTCGAGATGCCCAAACGGGGAATGCCTGTCACTATCATCACTGGTTTTTTAGGCAGTGGTAAAACAACTCTGCTAAATCATATTTTGAATAATTGCCATAATTTGAAAGTTGCAGTTTTAGTCAATGAGTTTGGGGACATCAACATCGACAGTCAATTGTTAGTGTCGATGGATGAAGACATGGTAGAACTCAGTAATGGCTGTATTTGTTGCACGATTAATGATGGGCTAGTTGATGCGGTTTGTAGAGTTTTAGAACGCAGCGATCGCATAGATTATATGGTGATTGAAACTACTGGCGTTGCTGATCCATTGCCCATTATATTGACATTTTTGGGAACTGAACTGCGTGAATTAACTCGGATAGATTCGATTATTACTGTTGTTGATGCCGAAACCTTTACCCCCGATCATTTCGATAGTGAAGCAGCACTCAAGCAAATCGCCTATGGGGATGTCACGATTTTGAACAAAACTGATTTAGCTTCTTCCAAAAAAGTGAAAGAATTGGAAGACTACATTGGCACTGTAAAAGTAGGAGCTAGAATTCTTCATAGTCAGCATGGTCAAGTGCCATTGCCGCTAATTTTGGATGTAGGGTATAACAATCCAGCCGAGTATGCAGATTTAATTCAAGAAGAAATTCAGCAAACCCACCATAATCACGATCATCATCATCACGAGCATCACACCCATCATCCGCATGAACATCACCATCACCATTCTGCTCATCTGGATAATGATGGATTTGTGTCGATTTCCTTTGAAAGCGATCGCCCCTTTGATGTAAAAAAGTTTGAAACATTCTTGCAAGAACAATTACCCAAAAACATTTTTCGAGCAAAAGGAATTCTTTGGTTAACTGAAAGCGACTTACGCCACATCTTTCAACTCAGTGGCCCCCGCTTTGACTTACAAGGGGAAGAATGGCGCACTCCCCCTAAAAACCAACTTGTATTTATTGGGCGCAACTTGAATGCCGATGAACTTCTTCCTCAGTTAACAGGCTGCCTTGCCTAATATCGAGTCTTTCAGCAGTTCAGTCGTAGAAGGAGGCAGGGGTATTGCTTGCCATGCCTCTCATCCTGATTCCTAACCCAAATTGAAATATGACAACAATGTTAACTAACAGCCCTAATAGTCAAATTGGTGGAACTGTTCAAACCTTTCACTGGGTTTGGCAAAACCAATCCTATCGCCTGATCTATGAAGTCAAAGGAGAAGGCGCACCGATACTCCTACTTCCTGCCTTCAGTACCGTTTCCACTCGGATAGAAATGCGGGGAATTGTTGAACAGTTAGCCCCTGATTTCCAGGTAATCGCAATGGATTGGTTGGGATTTGGTCAATCAGATCGCCCAGCACTTTCTTATCAACCGCTACTCTACCAACAATTGTTGGCAGATTTTGTCCGCGCCTGCTTTGACCAACCTATTGCTGTGATTGCTGCCGGACACGCGGCTGGCTATGCCATGCAGGTAGCCCAACAGTCTCCCTGCCCTTGGTCAAAAATGGTGCTAGTAGCTCCCACCTGGAAAGGCCCGTTGCGCGTAATGGGTGTTCCCACGCAGATGCGGGATGCGGTGAGAGAATTGGTGCGATCGCCCGGAATCGGTCAGGCACTTTATAAACTTAACACTGCTCCAGCATTTCTCAAATTTATGTACCGTCAGCACGTTTATGTCAATGCAGAGAAACTGACTCCAGACTTTATGCAGCAGAAATACGATATTGCAACTAAACCAGGCGCACGGTTTGCTCCTGCCGCCTTTGTCACCGGAACGCTAGATCCAATGGAAAGCAGGGAAGAATTCCTGCAAATAGGAGCATCCCTTTGCGTACCAACGATGGTGGTGATTGGGGAACAGTCGCCCGCTCAGTCAAAAGCTGAAATGGAGGCAATTGCAGAGTTGCCACATATTGAGAGCTACCGCATTCCTGGTTCTTTGGGACTTCATGAAGAATATGCAGATGCAGTAGCAGAGATCATCAAGCCATTTCTGCAAAAACAATGATATTTCACATTTTCCTTTTCCTTATATAATTGAGAATGATTATTATTCTCATGTATAGAGGTATGGCGTATGGTTGCTGCCGATATCCCAAGTTCCATCCCTGTGACTGTCCTGACTGGCTATCTGGGTGCGGGGAAGACAACGCTCCTCAACCACATCCTCACTTATGAGCATGGCAAGAAGGTTGCACTCATCATCAACGAGTTCGGGGAAGTGGGCATCGACAATCAGTTAGTGATTGATGCCGACGAAGAAATTTTTGAAATGAACAACGGCTGCATTTGCTGCACCGTGCGGGGTGACTTGATCCGCATCATTGGCAACCTGATGAAGCGGCGCAACAAGTTTGACCATCTGGTGATTGAAACCACTGGACTAGCAGACCCCGCACCTGTGATCCAAACTTTCTTTATGGATGAAGACGTGCGATCGCAAACTAGCCTAGATGCTGTAGTCACAGTCGTAGATGCCAAACACATTCATCAACACTGGGATGCGGATGAAGCTATCGAGCAGCTTGCCTTTGCAGATGTAATTTTGCTCAACAAAAAAGATTTGGTTACACCCGAAGAACTGGAAGCGTTAGAGCAGCGCATCCGCTCGATGAATGCTATGGCAAAGATTTACCGCACACAAGATGCTCAGGTAGAGATGGACAGCATTCTGGGAGTGGGAGCTTTTGATTTAAGTCGCGCCTTGGAGATTGACCCCAACTTCTTAGGTGAAGAAGCCCATGAACACGATCAAACTGTGGGGTCAGTGGCGATCGCCTCTTCTGGTGCGCTGAATTTTAATAAACTCAACAATTGGATTGGCGAACTACTGCGGAATCAAGGTACAGATATCTTCCGCATGAAGGGCATTCTCAACATTGAGGGCGAGAATAACCGCTTCGTGTTTCAGGGTGTGCATATGCTGTTTGATGGCAGACCAGATCGCCCTTGGAAACCAAATGAGACACGCAAAAACGAATTGGTTTTTATTGGTCGCAATCTGGATGAAGCACAGCTAAAAGCAGGATTCCAAGCGTGTTTGGTATGAAAACGAAAACACAACGAGAATTCATTGAAACCTGGCAAGGTGGCTTGTCAGATTATGTCACCGCGATCGCTTGGTCGCCTGATGGTAGCAATCTGGCGGCTGCTTCTGCGGCTGGTGAAGTATCGCTATTTACAGCCCCAACCTTTGGGGCAACTTCCTTACAAGGTGAAACTGGGCAATCTGTAGACTGCTTGGCGTTCTCCCACGATGGGCAATTTTTAGCAATTGGAGGGCAGGATGGGCAAGTCAAGATCTGGTCGCTTCAGTCAGATTCATTAGAACTGATCGCCACCCTGGAAAACAAATCTGTCTGGGTTGAGCGCCTAGAATGGAGTCAAACAACTCATCAACTTGCTTTTAGTTTAGGCAAATACGTCCAAATTTGGGATGCAGACACCTGCGAAGTAGTAACAACGCTCAACTTTGAATTCTCAACAGTGCTAGATCTTGACTGGCGCAGCGATGGAAAGTATCTCGCAGTGAGCGGCTATCAAGGAGCTAGAGTTTGGGATGCGACTGACTGGGATGCAGACCCAGAGGTGTTAGAAATTCCCTCTGCGACAGTAGCGATCGCCTGGTCGCCTGATAATAAATTCATTGCAGCAGGCAACTTAGATAATACGCTCGCGGTAAGAGAGTGGAATAATCCCTATCCTTGGGTTATGCGTGGCTTTCCTGGTAAAGTACGGCAACTAGCATGGTCACAGATGCCCACGAAGATTGGCGTACCGATGTTAGCATCTTGTAGTGGCTCTGCTGTCGTCGTATGGGAACGCGATCGAGATGAGCAGATTGGTTGGTCAAGCCAGATGTTAGGAAATCATTCTGCGACAGTACAGGCTCTTGCCTTTCAGCCGCACTCACTCCTACTAGCATCAGCAGCAGAGGATGGTTGGGTTGCCCTTTGGCATAGAGGTACTCGACTGATTCAATCTCTAAAAGGAGCGCCCGATGGCTTCTCCTGCCTCGCTTGGCATCCCCAGGGGCATCAGCTTGCCGCCGGAGGAATTAATGGTGAGTTACTCGTGTGGTCACAAAAAGAGCGGGCTCAGGGTTTTAGTAGACGATAAACACTTTAAAAAAACGAATAAACTATTTTTGCAAGAAGTCTATGTTACTTTAATCTACACGCCGAGATTTATAACTACCTTTAATCTCCTCATTATAAAATTGCCCAGTAGATTCTGCTGCTTGTAGCGCGTCCCACGTTTCCTCATCTATATCTTCATATTGATAAATTGATCCACTTCTAAACTCAACTTGCAACAAATGTCGCTCTGCATCATATCCTAAAGACTTTGCCATACTAGATTCAACTGGTAACATCGGAATATCTTCCTCTGCTTCTAACAAATAATCATCATCTGTAGCAGCACTTAATTCAGGGGATTCCAAAGCCACTATAAAATCCAGTTGTTGTAGCCCTTCATAAGCTGCTAATGGTGCAGGAATCTCAAAATATTCTAAAGAATTACCTCGATCAATTAATAGCCCTAAATGCTCATCATTATGGCTAATTGCTACTAATTTGGTTAAATCCACTTTTGTGAGTTTCATCAAAATTTCTCCTGATTTAAAAGATATAGCAACAGCCAAAGCAGTTAGGGTATTAGATTTATTGTTTTGGATTACAACGTGTTTTTTTTATCGCAGATGTGAGCAGATAAACGCAGATGGCGCAGATGTCAACCACGATTTGTCCTAACTGCCTTGGCTCTTGCTAATATGTAGTGCGGGCATCTTGCCCGCGTGTTACAAATGTGTTATTACTTTGCGTTAATTCTCTATTTATTTATTCTTGTTTGGGTTTTTCGCTTGCTCTAAAGCAATTTCTTTCACAGCTTGGAAGGAATTAATATTAGAAGATCCTTCAATTGCTTTAACTGCCAAATCTTGAACTTGTTTAAGTGCCGCATCGAGTTGTCTAGACAAGTTTTGTAGGCGATTTTCTTGATTTTCAATTGTTTCTTGTAGCGATTGAATTCTTAACTCATAAGTACGCTTGTTACCTTCAACTTCTTTCGCATTCAGATCTGCTTTAACTTTTGCTTGATGGTAAGCAATACCTTTACCTTCTTCTTTAGCGCGTTTAATAGCAGCTTCTAATTCTTTGGGATATGCTTCAACTTTAGTTTTAGCTTCAGTAAATTGCTTTTCACGTTCTGAAATAGCTTTTTCCCGTTCCGCCCACTGCTTTTCTTGTAATTGTTGGAAATCTTCTAACTCTTGATAGAGGCGTTTCTTCTCTTGCTCGTATGTTTGATTATCTAAGTTACGTTGTAAATTTAAGTCGTAAGTGTATTCCTGTGCGTCACGCAGTTTTGTTTTAGCTTGTGTCTCGTTGCGTTCTTTCACAACTCGGCGGTGTTCTTCTATTTCTTTCGCCCAAGCTTTCTTAGCTTGAGTTATTTCTTGATCAATTGTTTCTCGCTGTTGGCTAAATTCTTCATTAAACGTTTTAGAACTATCCTGATATTGTTGTATTAATGTATCTAAACTTTCTTCAGTAACTTGTAAGCCATGCAAAGTTTCTAGCTGTTGCACTTCTTCTTCTACAGACTGTCGCATTTCTTGCAACTTGACTGCTTCTGTACTTAATTTTTCTGATAAATCACTAACTGCACCACCAAAGTTAAATTGCAGTCGGTTCAACACTTCAATAATAGATTCTATTTTCTGCTGATTTGCTGGTGCTGAATTCATTTTAATTTCTGGGGTAGGGGTAGATTTACCATTGCGTTCTGCTTCTGGCGGTTTCGCACCAGATAATTGCATCTCTAGGGTTTTCTTCTCGCTCAGTAATTCATTAAAAGCAGCAAGAATTTCTGCTTTGGTGTTTTTATCGTTTGGTTTTTTGATTGCCATAGTTTTCCCTCAAGTTTGGCTTTTTTTAATCGCAGATGTGAGCAGATGGACGCAGATTACGCAGATGTAACCTAAGATTTTACTGAAGGGATGCAGGAAGTATACTGTTTACTTATTAGATGAGGTTTGAAATGCTCTCATTGCTAATTCTTGAGATTGGCGCAATGTTGCTTGTAGTTGAGTGGAAATTTCGGCAATTTGTTCTGTTTGTCTTTGAATTTTGGCTTCTAACGCTTGAATTTGCAGATCATATCCTTGCTTGCTTGATTCCCATTCTTTTTCAAATAAGTCTGCTTTAACTTTGGCTTCTTGATTCGCTTCTCTAATTCCTTCTTCCCTGGATTTCTTAATTGCTTCTTCCAATTCAGTAGGAATAGTTGCAATTTTATTTTGGTATTCTGTAAGTAAAGTTTGATTATTTGACAAAATACGCTCCCGTTCTGTCCATTGTTTTTCTTTAGCTTGCGTTGTTTGTTGTATTTCCTGTTCGATCTGACGTTTTGTTTCTTCAAATTCATCAGTGGCAATTTTGCGCGATCGCACTTTTTCATACTCGTAATCTGCTTCTTGGCGCTGTCTTTCCCGGCTTAAAACTTCGTTACTTTCGTTCAGCGCAACATCAAATTCTTCTTGTTCTCGTTGCCATGTTTTACGAGTTTCTGTAAGATCCTTTTCTAAGGATTCGCGATCGCGTTGTAATCTTTCCTCTAATAAGCGCAAATTCTCTTGATGTTCCTGCGTGAGAATGTGCAACGCATCAGCAACAACTCGCGTTTGCTTCAATTCATCTAAATGTCTCGTTTCAACTGCGATCGCCTTTTTAAGTTCATCTAGTTTAGTCGTCTCAGTTGTTAACGTCGTAGATAACCCGTTGACTACACCACCAAACTCTAATTGCAAGTCAGCCAAACCCCTGACAATGCTATCAACCGTATATTGAGAAGCTGCTGCTACAACCAGCTTATTTTGCTCTTTTTCAGCTTCTTCCTCTTTAGTAGCAACTCTCGATTCAATTTTCTGCCTTTCTGCAAGAATCTTCTGAAAATCTTCTAAAATCTTTGCCTTACCGTCTTTCGCTGCAACTTGAGTCATAATTTTACTCCCTTTATCTTCTAGCCCGCGCAGGCGGGAAGAGTTTGTATGGTTCCCCACCATTGACGGGTGCGGGAAAAAGATGCGGATTTTGTGTAAATCCTGTTAGAGTGGAATTAAATGCAAACTGTAGTTTGCATCGCCTGTACACTGTTATAACACTTCCTTCAGGAAATGTAAACAGATACGACAAAATTTGCACAATGTAGTTGTCAGAGCTTGGAAACAGCTAGATTAACTCCTATGCAGAAATTGAGTTCGATGATGCGATCGCAACTAATACAGCAACCGCGATCTTCGGCTCTTGACAAATATTTTGCCCCAAACCTAGACATAGCAAGGGAAAATCAAAAGCTAAATGCTAAAAGCTAACCGCTAAAGGCTACAACCTATGGAAATCAACGAATTTGGCAAGCAAGTGCGTGAGAGACGCACAGAAGAAAAATTGAGCCAAGAAAAATTAGCTCAAGCCGTTGGGATCTCTCGTAACTACCTATCCCAGATTGAGCGCGGACAAGCCACAAACCTTTCTTGGCAAGTCAGGGAAAAACTTACATCTGTCTTAGGGCTGAAAGCAGTTGAGCAAGTCGAAACCAGTAATGAGCTAGGATTACCCCCCAGCTTGGCTGAGTTTGCATCAAAAGCGGGATTACCTCCAGACGATGTATTAATGCTGGCTCGTTTAAAATACCGAGGACAACAGCCAACTACAAAAGAAAAATGGGAGCTACTTTATAACGTCATTAAACAATTAACAATTAACAATTAACAATGAACTAAGCATTCTTACTCCCCCTCTCTCCTCTCTCCTCCCTCCTCCCTCCTCCCTCAACTAGGTTCCGTGTTCTGGAACAATGAACAATGAACCATAAATTGCAAACTATATGAGTCAGGTGAGTCAGCCTCAGCAATACAGACATCCTGGGCAAGAATTTATCTCTCGTTATGGCTTGCCACAAAATGATGAAAGTATACTGCACTACGTTGAATTTTTGCGCCAAGAAGCAAAACTGAGTGACTCACCACCCATTGATTTATCAGCAATTTACCGACATTTTGGGATGCCAACTCCCTTACGCGCCCCTTTAATAGACCAACAAGGAATTTTAGTAGATAGTGATACCGGAATCATTTTAATTAAAGAAGATGATCCCATCGTGCGGCAACGCTTTACTGAAGGGCATGAATTAATGGAATTATTATTTGATGCTCAAGAAAGACAATTTACAGAAACACAAGTAAAACTAAATTGGAATGAGCAACGAAAAGAGCAACTTTGCGATCAAGGATCAGCAGAATTATTGCTTCCCAAATCTTCTTTTTTACCTCAATTACAAGCTTTAGGAATGTCACTACAAACAGCTTGCACCTTAGCTGAGTTATATCAAACTTCACTCCTCGCTACATTAGTACGGATGATTCAATGTTGTACCGATGCTTGTGCATTGGTGATGTGGCACAGTGCATTAACACGCCAAGAAGCTAAAAATTTGGCTAATTCTGTTGATATACCCACAGAAAAGTTGCGCGTTTGGTGGAGAAGTTGCACCAGTAATTGGAGTTGTGGCTTTATTCCCAAAAATAAATCAATTCCTCCCGACTCCTGCATTGCTCAAGCTTATGCGACTGGACAATTCCAAGAAGGTATAGAAAATGTTAACTTAGGAAAAGGAGCTTTACTTTGTCGTGTAGAAGCAATGCCAATGCAAATTGGAGATAAAAATTCTGTTGTATCTCTCCTGCATTGGTTGAAATAGCGGATTATCCTGACAAAAAAACCGGATAATTGATAATTGATAATTGTTAATTGATTATTGTGATCGCAATTTACCCTGGAAGCTTCGATCCGATTACCTTTGGTCATCTCGATATTATTAAACGAGGTTCTCAGCTATTTGATCAAGTAGTTGTCGCCGTACTGCGTAATCCTAATAAATCTCCTTTATTTACCGTACAAGAGCGCATTGAGCAAATCCGCTTATCTGTCCAAGCACTGCCAAATGTAGAAGTTGATAGCTTTGCGGGTTTAACTGTGGATTATGCGAAACTACGGAAAGCCAAAGTATTGCTGCGCGGGCTGCGAGTACTTTCGGACTTTGAAAAGGAACTACAGATGGCTCACACTAATAAAACGCTTTCAGATGAAATTGAGACAGTGTTTTTGGCTACTTCTAACGAATTCAGTTTCTTAAGTAGTAGCGTAGTGAAAGAGATTGCCAGATTTGGCGGATCAGTCGATCATCTTGTTCCTCAGCACGTAGCTTTAGAGATTTACCGATGTTACGCCCAGACTTATCCCGAATCGACCCAGAAGATGAACAACTCAGCAATCCATTTGGATCAACCCAAACTGGATCTGGAGAAGGAGATACTTCACCAAAAGGAAGTATAGACATACAGACTGAACTTAATCGGATAGAAGAAATAGTTTTAGATAGTCCCCGCATCCCATTTACGCGGCGCACGCTGGTGGATGAGGAAGAACTTCTAGAACAATTGGATCTTATCCGGCTCAATTTACCAGGAGCGTTTCGGGAGGCGGAAGCGATTGTTTACCATAAAGAAGAAATTCTGGTGCAAGCCGAGCAGTATGCTCAAGAAATCGTTGAGGAGGCTGAACAACGCGCTGCATATCTTTTAGATCAGTTGGGTATTATTGCCCGTGCAGAACTAGAAGCCAAGCAAATTCGCAAAAGAGTACAGGAGGAGTGTGCTGCTTTACAAGAGCAAACGCTTGCTGATATCGAAGAAATGCGCGATCAAGCACAGCAGGAAATCGAGCAAATGCGCCAAGTCGCAATGGCAGAATTTGAGGATATCCAGAACGGAGCGGATCAGTATGCCGATCGCGTGCTAAAAAACATTGAGCAGCAGCTTAACGATATGCTGAAGATCATCCGTAATGGTCGTCAGCAGTTACACGATGATACTGAGGTATTGCCAATACGGGATAAAGATCCGAATAATTCCTCATCTAATCGCCCAGCTAAAAATTATCCCAAGAATTGAACAGCCAAAAAAAAGCGAACAGCAGTCAGAATAAAAAGTAAATTATTAATTTTGGCATTATATAAGTGGGAGTAGACACCATGAGTTATGATTACGATTTGTTTGTGATTGGCGCGGGTTCTGGAGGGTTGGCAGCTTCTAAACGGGCTGCTAGCTATGGTGCAAAAGTAGCGATCGCAGAAAATGACCTAGTGGGTGGAACCTGTGTAATTCGTGGTTGTGTTCCCAAAAAATTAATGGTATACGCCTCAAAATTCCCCCACTTATTTGAGGATGGTAAAGCTTACGGCTGGAGTGCGGTAGAAAGCAGCTTAGATTGGGAGTACTTAATTGATTCTGTTGATAAAGAAGTTAACCGCCTCAGCCAAATCCATATAGGATTATTAGAAAAAGCTGGAGTAGAACTAATCAAAAGCCGTGCTACTTTGGTAGATCCTCATACAGTAGAGGTTGATGGGCGCAAAGTCACTGCTGATAAAATTTTGATTGCCGTAGGTGGGGAAGCGGTTAAGCCAGATTTACCAGGAATGGAATATACCATCACTTCTCGCGAAATCTTTCACCTCAAACAGCAACCCAAACACATTGTAATTGTTGGTGCTGGGTACATTGCTGTAGAATTCGCTGGCATCATGCGCGGGCTTGGTTCAGAAGTCACCCAAATTATTAGGAGTGATTTATTTTTAAAGGGATTCGATGACGATATCCGTACTGGAATTCGTGATGGCATGATCCAGCACGGGATTAATATTATCACTAATACAGTGCTCACCAAAGTTGAAAAAGAGGCAGATAGTTTAAAAATTACTACCTCTGAAAACGGCAAAGACGTAGATTCAACTATCACCGCAGATGCAGTTTTAATAGCAATTGGTCGTGTACCTAATTTAGGCAAACTAGGTTTAGAAAATGCTGGTGTCGAGGTAGTGAATTGCGAAGACGAAGACTTACCCAGATTGCATGGGTATAGTGTTAACTGTGCAATTGGTGTAGATGAATATAGCCGTACCTCTCAACCGAATATTTTTGCAGTCGGTGATTGTACTAATCGGGTGAATTTAACACCTGTGGCAATTGGTGAAGGACGCGCTTTTGCTGATACTGAGTTTGGGAATAATTCTCGGACTTTCAGTCACGATCATGTAGCTTCGGCAATATTTTCTCAGCCGGAAGCGGCGACAGTCGGCTTAAGCGAGTCGGAAGCTAAGGCAAAATATGGCGAGGATGCGATTAAAGTATATAGCTCTGGCTTTCGTCCGATGTATCACGCGATGACAGGTGCGGCAGAAAGAACGCTGATGAAGTTAGTAGTTGACAAAAATACAGATCGTGTGTTAGGAGCGCACATGGTGGGCGACTATGCAGCAGAGATTATTCAAGGAGTTGCGATCGCAGTCAAAATGAAAGCAACCAAGAAAGACTTTGATGCGACAGTAGGAATTCATCCTTCTAGCGCCGAAGAGTTTGTCACAATGCGATAAATACCAAGCAAATGTAGAGACGTTGTATACAACGTCTCTACAATGGTTTATGGCAAGATGTCTGAAACGTCGATGCAGAGCAAAAGTGAAAGCATGGGACTGAAGAGGCGAACTTTTCTGCAACAAGCTGGGTTAGCTTTGTTGGCGTTGGAAGTAAGTGACACAGCACTAGCATTAATCGGACAAAACTTGGCGAAGCCCATATTTGATCGCTATTACCAAGCTTTGGCACAGCCTACTACCCGCAAATTAGCACTGCTTGTGGGGATTAATCAGTATCTTCGCAGTGGGGAAACGCGAAATTTAGTACCTTTACAGGGTTGTCTTACAGATGTAGAACTACAACGTGAATTACTAATTCACCGCTTTGGCTTCCACAAGAGCGATATTTTGACACTAACGGATCAGCAAGCCACTAGAGAAAATATAGAAACGGCTTTTTTAGAACATCTTAGTAATCAGGCAAAACCTGATGATGTTGTTTTATTTCATTTCAGTGGGTATGGTAGCCGTATTAATCTAAGTTCTGAAGTGCAAGTTGAGGGTGAACCCTTAATTTCTACTCTGAAATCCCAAATCCAAAATGCCTTAGTAGCAGTGGATGGGATGCAGCCGACACAGGGGAATTATCTGCTAGAAGAAACCTTGTTTTTGTTGTTGCGATCGCTTGCTACTCACCAAGTAACTACTGTACTAGATACCAGCTACATTCTTCCTAATAATCCCCTTCCAAGCCACTTACGCATTCGCTCTCATTGTGCTGTATATTCTCAACTACCTACAGAGGAACTTGATTTTCAATCACAATTATTACTGCGTCTGAACACCACAAGGCAACAGTTAGAGGGGCAACTCAACTTCAATCAAATGCCTGGAATACTGTTGAATGCTTCATCAGCTAATCAACCTGCGACAGAAGTTGCTTGGGGTGGATTTAGTGCTGGTTTGTTTACTTATGCCCTGACTCAATATCTCTGGCAAGTGACACCACAGGCAACAATTCAAGTCAGTATCACTCGCGCTACAGAAGTAATTAATCAACTGGTAGGTGAACAGCAACAACCTCAGATAAATGGTCGCAAAAGTCAAGAAGATTACTTACTTGCTTATAATCTTATTCCTACAAATATTGGTGCAGATGGAGTTGTAATTGCTGTTGAAGATAGCGGCAAAACTGCCCAGTTATGGTTAGGAGGACTACCACCCAAAGTTTTGGCTGATTATGGAGTAAATTCTGTATTTTCTGTGGTCGATTCTGAAGATAATGTTAATATTCCTATTGATAACACCTCAGCAAGTAATATACCCCCAGCAACAGGTATCACTAAACCGTTACAACTCCAAATTCGGGGGCGAGAAGCAATAACCGCCAAGGCGCGACTGATTAGTTCAGATGTTTCAGAGCGTCAGTTACAGGTAGGGCAATTAGTACAAGAATCTGTGCGAGTTTTACCACGAAATATAGGTTTAACGGTAGCTATAGATGCTAGTTTAGAGCGGATAGAGCGTGTAGATGCTACGAGTGCGTTTGGTAATCTAAAATCTGTCACCTCAGTTATTAAGACAGGCGAACAACCTGCTGATTATATTTTTAGTAAAGTCACATTGACAGATAAAATACAGCAGGTGGAAGAAGCAGTTATTACTAATAATTCAAGTCTGGCAAATACTAATAATGAAAGCACATCTACATCTTTAATTGTTCTTAATTCAGAAGCTAAATATGGATTGTTTTCTCTAGCTAATACAACGGTTCCTAATACATTGGGGGTAGGTAGTGAGACAGTTAAGGCGGCGGTCAATAGATTAAAACCAAAGCTAAAAACTTTATTGGCTGCTAAACTATGGCGGTTAATTGTTAATGAAGGCTCTTCACGTTTAGGAGTAACAGCAAGTTTAGAAATGCTTGCTCCTGAAGCAAAAGTACTTATAAAACGTTCAACTATACGTGCTGGTGTTAGTAAGCTACAGGCGGGAGTAAATCATCAAAACAATATTATAGACTCTGCAACATTAGGTATGGTTACAGTGGCGAATGGTAGCCGTATCCGTTATCAAGTATATAACTATAGCGATCGCCCAGTTTACTTGATGCTTGTTGGTTTGGATAGTAGCAGTAATGCGATCGCCTTATCATTATCCAAAGATGCTTTAATTCCAGCAGGAAAAACCCTCAGTATCCCTCAATCTGGAAGTTCTTTTGAATGGCTGATTCACGGTGCTACTGGATTAGCAGAACCTTTCTTAATTTGTAGTATTGCTCCTTTTACTCAAACCAAAACAGCATTAGAAGCGGCAATTGTTAATACAGAAACAGAGCGGATTGAAAAAATAGTTAATCCCTTGGATGTAACCCATGCCATCTTACAAGATTTACATCAAGCTAGTGTATTAGTTCAACATCAGGAAGTAGCATCATTAGCTGCTGAAAACAGTAACACTTCGTCTGATACATATAACTTAGATGTTCAGGCTTGGGCAACCTTTAGTTTTGTTTATCAAGTTAGTTAAAAGTAACATAAAATACCTCCACTGCTTGTTGCACAGAGGAGGTATTTTAAGCGGTTGTTGTGGCTTTAGAATTGCTGAGTAGAGACGCGAAATTTTGCGTCTCTACATTATGTGTAATCAAACGAACAGGAGATATAGCAACAGCAGGAGCGCTTTAGGCATTTTTTAGGACTAAAACCCTTAGTAGCAAAGTATTTAAGAAAAGCTAATTGCTAAAAGCTAACTGCTAACTGCTATAAGTTCGTAAGTTCTAGCTAGTTAAGATTGTACTGGTTGAGGACTCTGGCGGTTCTGACGGTTTTGCTGCCATTGTTGTTTTAATTCCTGAAGTTTTTGTCTTTGTTCAGCCGTCAAAACTGCGTCGATCTGAGTTTTAGAAGACTCCTTAATCGCTTGCATTCTAGCTCTTTGAGCTTCAGTTAAATTAAGATTGGGGCGTTGCCGTTGTTGTTTAGCTGCTTGCAGTTGTTGCTTCTGTTCTGCTGTTAAGACAGCATCCATTTGTTGACGAGAAGACTGTTTGATTTGCTGAATTCTTGTTTGTTGTTCAGCACTCAAACCCAATTGCTCAAATTTATTTCCCCGTCCTTTGCGTTGCACGTTGGGTTGTGCGGAATCCTGTGCTAACAAAGTAGGCTGATCTGCTACAGCCTGTTTGGAAACAGCAAAACCTAAACCACCCATTACAAATGGTACAGCAGCGAGTACTAACAATCGATTAATAGCCATGATGATCAAAATCCTTAGTGTTTAAGTGTGTGTGGATGTCATGTTTTTATTAAGCTTGATAAAAATTACCGATTAGCTAATGTTTTAATTACAGTTTTGTAATTTTGATATGTAGGTAATGCAAGTAAAATAAAAGTTCAGGTAAGCTTATGAATATTTTGTACGTTGAAGACGAGGCAAAGATTGCTCACTTTGTCCACACCGGACTGAAGGAACATGGCTTTATTGTTGATTACTGTGGCGATGGTTTAGATGGCTATAACCGCGCTATAGACAATGAATATGATGCAATTGTTCTGGATATCATGTTGCCTGGAAAGGATGGGTTGTCTATCCTGAAGAGCCTGCGACAGGCAAGGCGTAATGTACCAGTGATTTTGCTAACTGCTCGTAATGAATTGGACGATCGCCTTGAAGGTTTAAACTTGGGGGCAGACGATTACATCGCCAAGCCGTTTTTTGTTGAGGAGTTGGTTGCCCGTATTCATGCTGTGGTGCGTCGGACTTCCGGCGAACACCAAAATATACTTAGTGTGGGACCGATCAAGCTAGACTGCATTACGCGAGAAGTAACTTGCAATCAGCAAGCCGTAGAACTTACTACTCGTGAGTTCAATCTGATGGAGTACTTAATGCGATCGCTCGGACGAGTTTTTACCCGCACCCAAATACTCGAACACGTCTGGGGCTACGATTTCAACCCTAATACTAATGTGGTTGATGTCTGTATTCAAAGGATTCGCAAGAAGCTTGAACCTATCGGAGGTGGAGGTTGGATTGAAAGTGTGCGCGGGGTGGGATATCGTTTTCGCAAACCAGAATCTTAAGTGTTGAAACTGCGTTCTTTCCGTATTCGTATTGCCTTAGTGTCTGCTATTTTAGCGGGTAGCGCCCTCGTGGGATTTGGGGTAATTTCTTGGTGGCTAATTTATAATGCCAAGGTTAGTAGGCTTGATGGGGCATTAAAAATTCAGTTAATGCGGGCTGCCCGTCCACGAGGGGAAAATCGCTGGGATTTTTATGAAACTAGATTACCCCGTGCATTACAAATACAGGCACAAATGCCTATTGCCATACTGGTGATTGACAAAAATGGCAATACAATTTACCAATCTGAGGGCTGGGCAACTGATCTTAAAGTAAATAATCTCTGGTCTTCGCGCCCCCAAGCATCATACCCGTTGACACCTAGCGATGAAGGAAGATTATCAACAACAGAGTCAGAACCTTCAAGAGGGCGGCAATTAGACCCTGAACGTCCGCCGAATATACCGCCGCCAGATTTTCGATTAGCAACCCAACGTGCATCAGGAGAAACCTGGCGAGTTGCTGCTGTTACCTCCCCTCGTAATCGAGTGGCGATCGCAGTCAGTCTACAAGCGATCGATCAAGAAATGGTAGGAATCGGCAGCATCTTTCTAATTTCCCTACCAATCGTACTTATTTTAATTGCTGGGGGTGCATGGTGGCTTTCTGGTACGGCTTTATATCCTATCCACCGATTAACTACCGCAATTCGCCAGGTAACTGTCAAAGGGTTAGAACAACGGGTTGAGATTGGGGCAACAGATGTGGAATTTGTTGAACTGATTCAGGTATTTAACCAAATGTTGGAACGATTGGAACGCAATTTTAAACAAGCTTCCCGCTTCAGTGGAGATGCTGCCCATGAACTTAAAACACCTCTGACAATTTTGCAAGGCGAACTAGAACGAGCCATGCAACAAGCTGAATCGGGATCAGAGGTGCAACAAAGCCTGGGAAGTCTGCTAGATGAAGTCCATCGTCTCAGTGCAATTGTGCGGAAACTTTTGTTACTTTCCTTAGCTGATGCGGGACAAATGAGTTTGCATCTAGTGGAAGTACATCTGTCTAATCTGTTAATTGAAATGACAGAAGATATAGAAATGCTTGCACCAGAGTTAGACGTTCAAACAGATATTGCACCAAAATTATTAGTCAAAGGCGATCGCGATTTACTTGTCCAAGTTTTGCAAAATTTAATCAGCAACGCGATCAAATATAATCTCCCTAATGGTTGGATCAAAATTCAAGCTCACCGTCAGGGAACAAATGTATCTGTCACCATTACTAACTGTTCAAAAGACATTCCAGATAATGAGCGGGAACGCATTTTTGACCGCTTCCATCGCGGATCACCAACATCAACACATAAAATTGAGGGAACAGGATTAGGACTCAGTTTAGCAAGGGAAATTGCGCGATCGCATGGTGGCGACCTCAAGCTCGATCCAACTTCCTCTGGTCAGACAGCGTTTACTCTAACCTTGCTTTCAACTTAGATCATTCAGGACTTACGCAGTTACTGATTATCACTGTTTACGAAGTTACTGAGTTAGAGTGCGATCGCTCCTCCGCTTTTTATGTTAGCAGCGATAGTATAGGTACTCCTTGCTCAGTCCAGCCACGCACAATGTTATCTACTCTAATCTTGAATTCAAAACCTTTAAATGGCGTATTTAAGTTGTTCTGTGAGGTAATTTCTTGCAGAAATACTTCGATCTGTGCAATCCTATTTTGCGTAGCTTCTTTACGCTGCTTCTCTGGTATAGATGCAGCAAAAGTCACTAGATGCCAAAAACAAAAACCCTTCAAGTCCACACTCGCGTTGCAGGTATTGTCTATAACCGGATTTCAAATAACACGATTATCCAAATCAATTAATCTCTTTGACATCCATCCCCGCCGTGAACGGTCGGGGATTCCAATCTACCCAAACAAACTTAATTGTATGGGTTCTAGGTGGGTTGACGCTTCAGCAGCAACGGCTGATTTAACACCAGTCTTACGTCGCCTCTGCAATCCGTTTTTAGTCTCGGTGTGTCCCACCGCGACATTTAATATATTCAATGAAGCATTCACATCTCTATCATGTTCTACACCACAGAAAAGGCAAGTCCACTCTCTAATATTGAGTTCTTTTTTCCCACCCTTTTCACCACAACAGCTACACTTTTGAGATGTCGCTTCCCATCGGTTGATTATCCGTAAATCACGCCCATGTTTTTCAGATTTAGCTTCTAGCATAGTCCTAAAACTACGCCAACCTAAATCAGAAATAGCACGGGATAATTTACGGTTTTTCACCATCCCGCTAACGTTTAAATCTTCAAGAGCTATTGTTTGATTCTCACGAATAACTCTAGTTGATAGTTTATGTAAAAAGTCTGTCCTGGTATCAGAGATTTTCGCGTGTAATCGTGCTACTTTTTTAGTGACACTTGATGGTTCAGACGGTAAAGAACGACTCCATACAATGTCTAACTTACCAATTTTGGCGAGAGAAACATTATGTTGATATACCTTAAACCCACCAATCCTAAACTTAGCCGACTGTCTAGACTTACGTTTCTTAAATCTAGGCGGACGTATTTTTTGTCCCTTCCTCTCTCCCTTACAGGACTTGAAAAAATTAGAGTAAGCCTGCCCTAAATCCCTGATAGATTGTTGTAGGGGAATGTTTGATACAAGAGATAACCACTCTCTATCTTCAGTCTTTTTAGCTTTGGTGATAAACCGTTTTTGTAGCTCAGATTCGTTTGCTAACTTTTCTCCCTTTTTATAAGATTCAATGCAGAAAGCAAGAGCATCATTCCATACAGTTCTGACGCACCCAAACAATTGAGCGAGTGCGTTTTTCTGTGGGTCTGTAGGATAAATTCGATACTTGAATCTTGCTTTCATGCTATTATTATAACACCACAAAAATGAAATTTCAATAATTATTAGGTTGAAAAATAAACTAATAAAAAGCCGTCCTCCACTGCGTTAAAGGACGGGGCTTGAAACCCAAAATTTCCGGTCAAGCCATTTGCCACATCATCTCCTGGCCTGCTCGTAAGGGCACAAGTCCGGATTCAGTAAATGGCACTTCATCGGGAACGCGCCATGTCGTTTGGGTCAAAGTAATCTGTTCGGTATTGCGCGGGAGTTGATAAAAATCTGGCCCATAGAAACTGGCAAAAGCTTCAAGTTTATCGAGTGCATCAACACTCTCAAAAGCTTCTGCATATAACTCCATCGCGTGTAGAGCTGAATAACAACCCGCGCAGCCACAGGAACTTTCTTTACCATTGCGGGGATGGGGAGCGCTATCGGTGCCAAGAAAAAACTTAGGATTGCCAGAGGTTGCCGCTTGCAAAAGTGCCAGACGATGATCTTCTCGTTTCAAAATGGGCAGGCAATAGAAATGGGGGCGAATGCCACCTTGAAATAGGATATTGCGGTTAAACAATAGATGTTGTGGTGTAATCGTTGCCGCGATATTGTTGGCGGACACGACATACTGCACAGCATCTGAGGTGGTAACGTGTTCAAGTACCACGCGCAGGTTGGGAAATCGCTGCTTGAGAGGAATCAAATGTCGCTCGATAAACGCTTTCTCGCGGTCGAACATATCAACATCTTGATCGGTCACTTCCCCGTGCAGTAGTAAAGGCATATCTACCTGCTGCATCGCTTCAAAGACGCGATCGCACTGACGAATGTCCGTCACGCCGAAGTCTGAATTGGTCGTTGCCCCGGCTGGGTAGTACTTTACCGCTTTGACAAACTGAGATTCTTTAGCCCGGATGATTTCTTCGGGACTGGTGTTGTCGGTGAGGTAGAGCGTCATCATTGGCTCAAAGTGTTTGTCAGTCGGAATCGCTGCCAGGATGCGATCGCGATATGCCGCAGCATCAGCTACCGAGCGTACCGGGGGTTTCAAATTCGGCATGATGATAGCGCGGGCAAACTGTCGCACCGTATGGGGCAGAACCGCTTTTAGTGCTGCACCGTCGCGTAGATGCAGATGCCAGTCGTCGGGTCGGGTGATCGTAAGCTTTTGCATCTTTTTATCCTCTATTATGCAATGCCTATCTTCGCGGCGACGGCGAGGCATAGGCGACTTCTAATACTTGAGTTAATTTTGACCGCTTCACAAAATAATTTACAGTCTCACGTGCCGCTTACTCAGCATTAGCATAACTCTCAGTATTATTTCAAATTGTGAGGATTTTACTAAGTTTAGATAGTTTGTGGGCATCTTAATTAAGTTGAAGCATAACTGTTAACTTAAAACTATAAATGTTTAACTTTCATTCCCCCACAAATCAAGAATTTCAGAGTCAAAAATCCTTATCTTCTCAAGCTAAAACGAAAAAGTCGCTTGCTCGTCGAATACTCATTCAAATTGCGCTCAGTGTTACGACTGTTATTGTTGGCTCAACAGCGGTTAGCTACTTTCAGATTGTTTCTACTCTCAAGTCGCAGACGTTAGACCAGCTCAAGAGTCATGTAATAGAGCGAGGTCAACGAGAACAAAGTGTCTTTTTAATGGCAGAAGATAACCATGCCATCTTCAAGAAGGAGTGGCTACGACGCCTGCAAAGAAATGATAGCAAAGATTTGAAAGCTCGTTTTGAGCAGTTATTTGTGCGTTTTCCCGATGGGGCAACCCGCAATCGCTCCAACAATTTCGATGGCAAACGGCAAGCAGGTGTGTTTATTGATAAGCCAGTTTTAATCAATGATGACATTCGCCGTCGTGTAGTAACCTCCTACGATTTAATCAATGCCTACGGTCCACCCTGGCATAATCGCTTTCCAGATCTTTACCTGAATATGCCAGAAAATATTGCTGTCATTTACTGGCCTGATTATCCAACATGGGCACAGGATGCCCCCGTTGGCTTTGACTTATCCAAGGAAGAATATGTGTGGGTCGGTGATCAGAAGCACAATCCAGCCAGAGAAACGGTTTGGTCGGGGACACAAATCGATGGGGTTGCTAAAATCTGGATTCTTTCTTGTGTAACGCCTATCTACTTTAATGACAGAATTATCGGTACTCTTGGGCAGGATGTATTACTAGATGATTTATTTAAGCGGACGATCGAGGAGCACGTTGAAGGCGGTTATAACCTAATTTTTCGCAAGGATGGTCGCCTGATTACTCATCCAAAATTGATGAAGCAAATTCAGCAACAAAAAGGTGCATTTAATATTCTTGAATCAGGAGACACTCAGCTAAAACGTATTTTTGAAGCGGTCAAAAATAAAGCAACTGATCAAGTCGTCATCGATAATGCGAACCAGAGCGATTACTTAGCTGTCACTACACTACAGGGACCTGATTGGTATTTTGTTACCGTTTTACCCAAATCAATTTTAACCCAAAAAGCGATCGCGCTGGCTCGCTTTACGTTGTTTCTAGGTCTTGGTTCCCTCATTATTGTGGTAGCAATTGTCTTTTGGGTTTTACGTCGGTACATTACGACTCCTTTAGAAGAAATCACTGCTGCAACGAATCAAATTGCCAATGGAGATTTTCAGGTAGTCCTTGATGACAGCAGTCCTGATGAGTTAGGTCGGCTAGCACAGGCATTTAATACAATGACCCAAGAGGTCGCTGCTAAAACGACGGAATTACAGAGGAACCTGGAGCAGCAGTCAATTTCGGTCAATCAGACGACTGCCACAATGGATGAGTTAAATAGCTCTTCTCGGCAAGCGGCTGAACAAGCTGAGGCGGCTGCGACTGGAGCGCGTCAAGTTCTCATGTTGGTTGATGATAGTGAGCAAAAGAACAATTCTGGAACTGCTTCTAGCTTAAAAGCGAAGGTCGAACAAATTGGAGAACAAATCTTACACTTTAGAGATCAAACGACTCAAATCAATGCAATTTCTAACTTAGTCAGTGATTTAGCTAACCAAACGAATATGCTGGCACTCAATGCGGCGGTCGAAGCAGTTCGGGCAGGCGAAAATGGTAAAGGCTTTGCTGTTGTGGCTGCTGAGATTCGGAAACTAGCCGATAGAAGCCACAAATCGGCTCAACAGATTAGTGACCTGGTAGTCAGTATTCAGAAAGCGACGAAAGCTACTGTGGCAGTATCTGATGAAGGTCGTAAAACCGTGGCAGAGATCGTAGATGCAGTCAATACGATTACAGTGAATAGTCAACGAATCTCTCTAACTACTAAACAACAGTCAATCGCAATTCAGCAAGTTGTCAGTGCGATGAATGCTTTGAGTCAAGCTGCAAACCATAGATAGTCCCAATTAATCCCAATGGAGTGACCATTAGAGGTTAAATCAGTTTTGGATCAGCGAGAAGTGGTTCATCCAGAAGAAGAATTAAGTCCTGACATTGTTGCGGCAAGTGCGTGAACAAGTGAAAAAAAGCCAAGTGGGCAACATTGCTGCTCATTGATTTCCATCCTGCTTTTTTTTCACTTGTTGTGGGTTTACACTTTCAGCTGTTGCTAGTAAAAATGGATCAACACCTCGATCCGATATCCTTTGAAAAACTTTTGTGTAAAGCTCAGGTAGCCATTCCTCTCCATCTGGAGTTGTAGAAATAGTATTGTCACCAGTACTAACTGTTCCAAAGATATTCCAGACAATAAACGGGAACGCATTTTTGACCGCTTCCATCGCGGATCGCCAACATCAACACATAAAATTGAGGGAACAGGGTTAGGACTCAGTTTGGCACGTGAAATTGCGCGATCGCATGGTGGTGACCTCAAACTCGATCCAACTTCCTCTGGTCAAACAGCTTTTACCTTAACCTTGCTCTCAACGTAGAGCGTTCAACCTCGCACTGTCAAGCGCGAAGCTTTCAAACACAAAGGACTAAGGAAATATCATAATGAAGCTTGCTTCTGTTTTAATTAATAGATTCCGTAGTATTAAAAATGTCGAGCTTGAGAATGTAGGCGACTTTAATGTTCTCATTGGTAAAAATAATTCGGGTAAGTCTAACATACTTTCAGCAATTAACACGTTTTTCGATTGCATTAAAAATGGTAACTTAATTGATTTAAATCCTTGCATTGGGCAAGAAACTAAAATAAAGGAGATTCATTTTTTTGAAAAAGAAACTAAATTGCCAATAGAGATTACACTGGCATTTATCCTTTCTCCACGAGATAGAGAGGATTTAATTAAAAACATTATAGCGGAAGCTCCACAAGTTAAGAATGCTGTTGGAAGTATTAATCCAGCTTTACAGCTTGTAGCTTCTATTACTGGAGAAGAAAATTCAATACCTAATTATGCCAAAAACCTCATAGCAAAAGTATCTAGCTTTAAAGTTCTTCATCTTAGAGAGCGGCGAGAACCAATTGGAGAAGAAGAAGCTCAAAAACTCCTTTCATTAAAAGTTAAGCGTGGAGGAGAAGAAGCCCTTCGTAATATTAAAGAAACTGTTTATTCTTTACTTGGTGTTAGTATCGATGCTTTCCAAGGCGAATCAACTTCTAATGAAGCTGCTGAGTTAGATGTTGATAATTTCCTTATAGAAGTAAATGGTTCTGGTATTCGAGAGTCTTTGAGGTTAGTTCTAGATGTAGAATTCGGGGAGCCAAATATTTTGCTTGTTGAAGAGCCAGAAATTCATCTTCATCCAGCACTTGAAACAAGTATGATGCGATACTTAAAACGGATTAGTGCAAACTGTCAAGTTTTTTTAACGACTCATTCAACTAACTTTTTAGATACGGCTGAAATGCAGAATGTCTATTTGATATCTAAACCTAGCTCAACTCAAATTCAAAAATTAAATGTAGAAGAGGCTGAAGCTAAAATCCCTAAATAACTCGGTATTAGGCTCAGTTCTTTTTTTATGTTTGACCGTCTCGTTTTTGTAGAAGGTCAATCTGATGAAGATATTCTTCGAGAATGGGCATCTAAACTAGGAATCAACTTTAGCAAAGCAAATGTAGGTTTTATTCCTATGGGAGGTGTGCGAAACTTCGCACATTTTGCAACAGAAGCCACTCTATCTTTCCTGGTAAAACGTCAAGTGAAAATGTGGTTTATTCTGGATCGAGATGAAAAGGAAGATTCAGAAGTGGCAAATCTTCAAAATCGTTTAGGACAAAATGCCATCCTAAAAGTTTTAAAAAAAAGAGAAATAGAAAATTACTTGGTATGCCCAAGGGCTATAAAAAACTTTATCAAAGTTAAACTAAGTTCATTAACTGAGTTAGATTGTAAATTTCCAGAGGAGAGCGAAATTTTTGAAAACATTCAGGAATGTGCCGAACAATTGAAGAATTTTTCTATTAATAAAAGAGTAGCTAAAATATTGTGTAAACCTATTTATCCGTCTGCTGAGCAGCTTATTAATAATTCACATAGTGAGGCAGTTAAAGAGAGAGTAGCTGAAGAAATTCAAAGGCTTATTACTCAATTGGAAGAAAGCCACCACCAGATAGAAACTGTTTATCAAGAAACTTTTACTTCCGTAGAAAGTGATTGGGCAATCAAAAAGCTAGATATAGTTCCTGGCGATTTGTTACTTGATATGGTTTGTAAAAAATATGATACTCGTTTTAAAAAGGAAAGAGATGGTTCTCGTTTAGCTGCTTTGATGAATGAAAGCGAAATTGACAATGAAGTTTGTGAAATTATTCATGAAATTGGCGATGTAGCTGAATCAATAACTTAATTATAGCGGTTGCCACAAGCGTTAGGACAATTCTCGAAGCAGTGAACTTAGTAACAAAAACGTTCTAGCCCAACTTGTCCTAACGCTCCTGACTGTTGCTATAGGTAGCCGCCGCCGTGGTGGTATCCACCACAGCAGTTGCCGCCGCCGTCACAGCCGCCCGCGGCGGCTATGGCATCAAGTTCTTCTTTGCTTAGCTCCTGAAGCTCCTCTGCTAGTTTTAGATCTTTAACTACTATCTCTCCATTTTCATTAGAAGCTATAGCATCATTGATACTTTGGACATTTGAATTTTGATTATACATACTCTACTCCTTTGTGGTTAGCTAAAGTCAGTATTTTTAGAGCCAAATACTCAAACTATACCTATCATGTAAAAACATCAGGTCGTAACTGTAGGTTTAGGCATAGGGTGGCTACCACTGTACACTCATACGAACTATTTCTAGTCTATGTCTTAACCCCCTTGGCTGTTGCTATATATAGCAGAACAGAATCAGGATGTATATAGGGACTTGTACCAGTTATCTGCTAGTTCTAAACTTTGCATTGTGTCTCGCTAGGAGTGCGATCGCCCCCACTAGATGAATTTGTAACAAATTTGATCTGCTTATTTTCCAGCGCCAACTGGTTGACGGGCAACTTTGATTATGCGATCGCGTTTGCGCTTCCGTCTGCTGAATAACTTCAACCCAGACAAAGGGCGGAAATCGTGAAGCATCACATATAAACAGGGAATAATAAATAAAGTTAAAACAGTAGCTATAGACAACCCAGAAAATACCACAATCCCTAACGGTTGTAAAAATTCTGAACCTTCCCCAAGTCCCAACGCCAAAGGAAATAAACCTAAAACTGTAGTAATTGTTGTCATCATAATCGGACGCAGACGTTGGGGAGCCGCTTTCAAAATAGCTGTTTTTCTATCAACGCCCTCACTTTCGCGGATTTGGTTTGCTAGTTCCACCATAATGATGCCGATATTAACCACAATTCCCACGAGCAACACTGCACCGACTAAAACTGTTGCACCTATGGCTGTCTGGGTAAGATAAAGTCCCAAAATACCGCCAGCCAGAGCAAGTGGTACAGTGAACATGATCACCAAAGGATCAATTAAAGAGTTGTATTGCACCGCCATTACAGCGAACACTAAGAAAGCAGCCAAACCTCCTAAAAGTTTCAGCGAATCCTGTAACTGCCGATTTGTTTGAGCAGTAGAACTGGGTAGCACTCGGACTCCATCAGGCAAGTCTACCGTTTTGATCACTTCATCTACTTGAGCCAGTGCAGCGCTCAAACTTGCTCCTTCGCTCAAACTGCCTGCAATTAAGAAAACTTCACGCTGATTAATCCGTTGTATTTGTCCAGGCGCTCGACCTTCTGCAAGTGTGGCAACATCGCTGAGGCGAACAACACGGTTATTAGCAACAAATAAAGGTAACTGCTCTAATTGCGAAGCTTCTTGCAAAGCTTGTTGATTTAACTGTACTCGCACATCTACCAAGCGATCGCCCCGTTGCAACTGAGTCGGTGTAGATCCTTCAATTGCTGTTTGAAGGGTATCCCCAATGTCTGTTGTCGTCAGTCCAAAGGCAGATAAACGCTGCCAATCAGGAATAATTTGTACTTCCGGTTGTCGCTCGTCGGCATCAGGTCGAAACTGAACAAGTGTAGCTTTTTCATCAAGTGCCTGAATTACCTGCCGTCCTGCTTGTTGTAGCTGGCGATCATCACTTCCTTGAAGGATAACGTCAACATCTGCTCCGCGTACTGGCGAATTACTTAAGATGATGCCTCGAAGTTGACCAGGAGACACTCGCAAGCGAATTCCTGCTAAATTCAGCTTGTCAAATTCTTGAGTCACCCTGTCTGCATAAGCGGCAACATCCGTTCCTGGTTTGAGGGTAATAGTTCCAGAACCACGAGAGGGGTTTGCACTGGTGCTAGTACCAAATAAAGACCCGCCAGCAGTAGAAAAAACATACTCGGTTTCTGGTTGTTTGAGCAGAATATCATCGACGATCGCCATTACTTTCCGGTTAGTTTCCAGGGGCGTACCAGCAGGAAACTGAGCATTTAAGTTAGCTTGCCCTGTACTAATTCGGGGAAGGATTTCTTGGGCAAGTTGACCGCTTAAATATAAACCGCCACCGCCTAAAATTAAAAATGCGATCGCCACCACTAAAAATCGGTAGCGCACCGCTTTAACCAAAGCACCAGAATAGCCGCGCGTGGCATCCTCAAACCGCCGATTAAAAACTTGTAATATCCATAAATCACTCATACGACTCGACCACTGAATAGCTAGTAGGCGAGACGTGAGCATCGGCACTATCGTCAGTGCTACTAAAAGTGAAGCTGCTACTGCAAAGCAAATCGTCAGAATCAATTCATTAAATAGCAGCGAAAAGAAGCCACCAATTAAAAAGAACGGCACTACCGATACTAAGTTCGCTCCCGTTGCCGCAACTAAGGCTGATTCTACCTCTTGGCTACGCGCCAGAGTTTCTTTCATAAATTGATCTCTGGGCAAGCGTGGGCGTGAAGTCTGACCAGGAATGATGCCAACGCCTTCGGAAACGTTCTCCAAAATTACTACGCTTGTATCAATCGCCTGACCAATCCCTAAAGCTAATCCTCCTAAACTAAACAAGTTGAGGGACAATCCAAACAGCTTCATCATAATGACGGCTGCTAGAGTACAAAGGGGAATAGCTAAAGAAATAATCAACGTTTGGCGCACAGAACCCAAAAACAATAACACCGCAGCCGCAGCTAGTAAGGCTCCAGATACGCCAGAAGTTGTGACATCAGCCAAGGAATTACGGATAAACCGAGATTCATCTAATGTCGGGATTAAAGTCATATCCTCTGGAATCACACCCGACTGCTTGAGGTCTTCAATCAGCTTTTTTACCCCATCCACAACCGTAACTGTGTTTGCATCTGGTTGTTTCTGGATGCTAAGTTTGACTGCTGGTTCTCCGTTGACAGAAACAAACACCCGTTGCTCTTCTGTGCCATCAATTACCTCAGCAAAGTCTCGCAGGGAAACACGGGATTGCAGACTGGAGGTTGTTCCTGGCTCCGTTGATCCTCCGCCGCCTACCGAAAACGATAAGTCTTCAATTTCAGTTGCATCTTTAAATTTGCCGATCGTGCGCGTTAGTGGCTGCCCATTGCTTTCTTGAAGCCGACCGCCAGAAATGTCTTGGTTGCGATCGCGCAGAGCATTCAACACATCGGTTAACCCAACTCCCAAAGCCTGCATACGTTGCTGGTCAAGGATCACCCGCACCTCTTCGGTGACACCCCCAGCTACGTCAACTGATGCCACCCCTGGAACAACACCGAGTTCGCGCACCAATTCTTCTTCTGCAAACACCCGCAGATCTACAGATTGCAGGGAAGAAGATGTTAAAGCTAATTCAAATACAGGCGACTGAGAAGGATCTAATTTAAATAAGCGTGGCTGTTCAACAATATCTGGTAAGTTTCCTTGAGCGCGGTTAAAGGATGCGCTGGCATCGTTTAAGGCTTGGTCAATGTTACCGCCTGGTTTGAAGAACAAATCTACACTGACTTGTCCTTCACGGGTTTGAGAGAAAACTTGCTCGACTCCCTCTGTTGCAGAAAGGGCTTCTTCTATAGGCTTAGTTATTTCTTCAACCGCAACTTCTGGCGATACTCCTGGGGCATTCACCCGCACACCAATCCGAGGGTAAGTAATCGAGGGTAAAAGGTCTACTTGCAGTTGCGATAGGAAATACACTCCCACCACAATAACTGCCACCGTGAGTACGAGTGTCCCAATGTGGCGGCGGATTGCGATCGCGCTGATACTAAATCCGGTCGTCTCACGGTTGTGCATTTCTGTTACCTGCTGGTTGAATACCTTCTGAAATAATACTTATACGTACTTCTTCGCCATTTTTTATAGGTTTGCCGCTACGAGAGACAAATCGCTCTCCTGGCTTTAATCCCGATATAATTTCAACTTGATTATTAGCGCGCTCGCCTAATTTTACTGGTCGTGCTACTACTTTCGCTTCTCGCCCATCCCCTACTACCACAAACACTGTACCCTCTGTCTGTGCGCCTCTGGTAGCCCCTGCGCCTTGCGCTTCTGCTCCCTGCTGCCTGCTATCTGCTCCCCCTGCGCCTTGCGCTCCTGCTCCCTGCGCCCTGCTCCCTGCTCCCCCTGCGCCCTGTCTGCCTGCGCCCTGTCCGCCTGCGCCCTGCGCTCCTGCTCTCTGCCTACCTGCTCCACCGCCCCTCTGCCTATTTACCTCTAGTGCTGATTGAGGTACAACCAACCTTTCCGCAGTGGGCTGAGAAAATATTACTCTCGCAAACAGTCCACTTCCAATGCGACCGTTACTATTAGGAATCGTAATTTCTACTGGAATTAAACGAGATGTCGGATCTGCTGCGGGAGAAATTAAGGCAATTTGCCCCTGTAATTCTTCTTTAGGAAAAGCATCTAACCGCACCTGTACATACTGCCCAACGCGGATTTTTGATAATTCTAATTCAGAGATTTGAACCACAACTTTCACGCGACTGAAATCACCAAGTTTAAGAATTTCAGTTCCAGGCTGGATCAAATTTCCGGTTTGAATTAATTGTTGTAAAACCACACCAGTTATCGGGGAAGTTAACAACGCATAAGACAGACGTTCCCTTGCTTGAGCCACAGCAGCCCGTTGAGCAACTACTCGACTTTCCGCCGCCGCTACTGCCTGTTGTTCAGTGCTAACTTGTTGGATGGTAGAGCGAAGCGCCTGTGCTGCAGTTCCGGCTGCGGTCTGTGCTACTTCTGCTTGTTGCTTCGGGATAGCTCCTGCACTCACAAGTTTTTGGTAGCGTACTGCGTCATTTTGTGCTTGTTGCTGTTCTAGACGTGCTTGTTCTATTTGAGTACGGGCGCTATTAACTTGACTACGGGCGCGGGCTACTTCCGAAACGCGAGAAGCTAGTTCAGCTTCTGCTTGAGTTACGTTAGTCACCAAGATCGTGTCATCAAGTTGGGCAACTAGCTGACCCCGTGATACATAACTGCCTACACCAACATTGAGTCTGAGCAGTTTGCCTTCAACTTGCGATCGCACTGATACTTCTTGCCAGGGTACGGTTGTGCCAGTATATTCTGTATCTTTACGCAAAGAACCTGTACGTGCGATCGCCACATCAACCGCCGTCGGCCCTCTAGAGCCCCCAGCGCCAGGTCGTCGAGATTGCGCCTCCGCTTGTTCGTTGGGCATAATTCCACAACTTGTCAGTAACGGTAAGCCGCTTAATAGCACTAGCATCCCTATCACCTGCACAGATCTCATGTGGGGTAAAAGTGGATGATCTACTAAGCGTTGGGAGGTTTGAGTTTTAGCAACCTCTGGCTGAGAGTTTGTTTTCACTAGCACAATTGGCGCTCCTACTCTGGGAAGCTTAAATTTAATTATTATGAAGCGTTACTAAACTTAATCTATCTAGCAATAGGTTGATCAAGTTCGGGCTGTCTGCATCTGGCTAATCTTATAGCAATTAGCGGTTAGCTTTTAGCAGTTAGCTTAGAATTTGTTGGTGACTGTTATACAAGCTAGGCGGCGGTTGGTTCAATGATGCCAACCGCCGCTACAAACAAGTGGCATTAAGTTAGGAATGTAGAGCATTGGAAGCGAATGCCATGCTTCCAATGTAGACGCGGTAGTGTCTCACCTACACCAAAAGCTATCTCATCTGTTTAGCCAATTAGCCGTAGAAAGCCTTATTTAGGTTGTCGGTTTCTGACGATTTTGACGATTTTGCTGCCATTGCTGTTTCAATTCCTGAAGCTTTTGCTTTTGGGCATCAGTTAGAACAGCTTCAATCTGGGTCTTGGAAGATTGCCGCAACGCTTTGAGTCTGGTTTTTTGGTCTTCAGTTAGATTCAAATTAGGACGTTGCTTTTGTTGCCTAGCAGTTTGCATTTGTTGCTTCTGCTCTGCGGTGAATATATTACTCATTTGCTGACGAGTAGACTGTTTAATTTGCTGAATTTTTGTCTTTTGTTCAGCACTCAAACCGAGTTGTTCAAATTTATTTCCCCATCCTTTGCGTTGCACGTTGGGTTGTGGTGCATTTTGTGCTACTAGGGTAGATTGATCAGCTACCGCTTTATTGGAAACAGCAAAACTGAAACTACCCATTACAAAAGGTACAGCAGCGAGTACTAACAGTCGATTCATAGCCATGACGATCAAAATCCTTAGTATTGAGAGTTCGTAGATGTCATGCTTTTATTAAGCGCAATTAAAATTACAGTTTCCCCTATGTTTCCATTACAATTTTGTAATTTTCTCCGCTAGTACCAGTCAAAGACAAAGCCAGACTGGGTTTACCCTAATTTCAAGAACTATCCGCCTGCTTACCAACAAAATAGCCGCACGTTAAGATTTATTAAGAACAATCGGAGCGATCGCTAAATAAATGTGTCGTATATTAGGCTATCTTGGGCGACCACTACTGCTGGATTACTTAGTGTCTAAGCCAGAACACTCTTTAATTGTGCAAAGCTATCAACCCCGTGAGATGACATCGGGTGTAGTAAACGCTGATGGTTTTGGCATCGGTTGGTATCATGCACAACGAGATACTGAACCATTTACCTACAAAAATACACTACCAATCTGGAGTGATGTTAACCTACCTAGCCTCAGCCGTTATGTTGAGTCAGGTTGTGTAATTGCTAATATTCGTAGTGCAACGGGTGGACAAGCAGTTGATTTAAGTAACTGCCAACCTTTTAGTTATAAAAATTTATTGTTCACTCACAATGGGGCGATCAAAAACTTTAGGAAGACGCTGTATAGACCAATACGCTCTCTCCTTAACGATGAAGCTTATCAGCTAATTGAGGGCATTACTGATTCTGAACATATATTCGCATTACTGATTAATCAGTTGACGACGCATTCAGATATCACCCTGGAAAAAGGCTTGCACAATACATTGGAAATTATCAAAGAGTTAGCTATTGTACATCAGGTGAGCGTTTCTGCAAATATTATCGTTAGTGATGGGCATCGTCTGGTGTGCAGTCGCTTCGCCCATAATGTGCCAGTTCCCTCATTGTACTGGCTACGAGATGACCCAACTTTTCCAGAAGCCGTAATTGTAGCTTCTGAACCATTGTTTGCAAGTAATTGGGTTAGCTTTCCTGAAAATAGCATTATCAGTGTTGGAGAAGATCTTGACATCAAAATTAATGGACAATAATAAATTATCAATAAAATAGTCTCTCTCTAATGGTAAATCTCTATCTCATTTGTAGGACAGAGATAAATTCATAGACTTCTTGCTCTCAATTAGTTGTAAAATCTGTGTTTATCTGTGGTTAATTAGCCCAAATATTACAGGTACAAGAAGTCTAATGAGCAATAATAAATTATCAATAAAAAAGTCTATCTCGGAATTTAAATCTATACCTCAGTTGGATGAGAGACGGCTAGAGATTAAACAAGGGATGGAACTTTGCCGTAGTGCTACGCTTAAGCTGTTTCAAGGCATTGACTACGAGACATTTTGTTGTCAGGCACACCCAGATTTTAGTCCGATAGGTTGGCACTTAGGGCATATTGCTTTTACAGAGTCTTTGTGGTTGTTAGAAAAATGCGCTCTCTTGCCACCTTTATTTCCCCAATACCGTCGCTTATTTGCTGCTGATGGTTTGCCGAAAACCCAGCGTGGCAATTTACCAACCTTAGAAGAAACTAAGCACTATTTAGATACAGTTAGAACGCAAGTTTTCCAATATTTAGAAACAGCAGATTTAGAACAGCAAGAACGTCTTTGGCGTTGGTTAATTCAGCATGAAAGCCAACATAGTGAAACTATTACTTTTATATTGCAATTGCAGGGTATTAAACTTAATTTAACAGAGCGATCGCCATCTTCACAAGTCGTTATCCCCAACAACCCACCTACTGATGAGATGGTTCAAATCCCCGCAGGTGACTTTGAAATGGGGAACGACTCTATAGAAGCATTAGATAATGAAAGATTAGTTCACCTAGTTTACTTAGATACATACTGTATTGACCGTTACCCTGTTACTTGCGGACAATATCGCGCTTTCATAGAAGCAGGCGGCTACAAAAATCAAAACTGGTGGTCAGATAGTGGTTGGGAATGGTTACAAAAAAATCCTCTCAACCAACCGCGATATTGGACAAGCGATTCAAATTTAGATTACCATCCCGTCTGTGGCGTTAGCTGGTATGAAGCAGAAGCTTATGCCCGATTTGTTGATAAACGATTACCAACAGAAGCAGAATGGGAAAAAGCCGTTAGTTGGGATGCAACTCTTGGATGTCGTCGTACTTACCCTTGGGGTCAAGCTACGCCAAATAATTCTTTATGTAATCACAACAATATCGTTGGACAAACAACACCAGTTAACGCTTACCCAAACGCACAAAGCTTTTATGGTTTATACGATACTTTAGGGAACGTTTGGGAGTGGACATCATCCTGGTTTGATGGCTATGTAGGTTTTAGTAGCTATCCTTACATAGGTTATTCTCAGGTTTACTTTGATGGACAGCACCGAGTCTTAAGGGGAGGTAGCTGGGCGACTTGTCCTTGGGGTTTACGCGCTAGCTTCCGCAACTGGTATCATCCCCATGTGCGCGAGATTTTAGCTGGTTTTCGCTGCGCTAGTAGTTGAGGGAGGAGAGAAGGAGGGAGGGGGAGGAAGGAGGAGAAGCAAACAACACCAGCGAGCAAGATGCTCGCACTACAAATCATTAGAGGCTATCTTTCAAAATGATTAATCACGTAAAATATCTGCACTTATAACATAAGGCAGAATAATCGACCGAACTTGATATGACTCCTGACTCCTAAATTCTTGAAAAAATGCTAAAAACAAGCTTGAGGATGAAATATCTAGCTCAGGCTTGATTTTAAGTAGGATAGCTCTGTGTTTTACTTAACTAAAAGTTAAGATACAGCTTTTATAGTTAGCGATCGCGCAGCGTGTTGCGAAGCAAAGTATCGCATCTTCCTGGGCTTTTAGATAAGTAATCAATGTATAGTTATGTATTAATGGAGGTTTAATGTCACTTTCTCAGGCGGCAAGCGGTAAGCCCGCTACTCAATCTACAATAGCTCAACGCTTGCAAGTAGAGTATTTAGTTAACTTAAATCAGTCTTCAGAAATAGCCTCTGCGACTGGTAGCGATGTAATTGAAGGACTAAATCAAACCCCTAAAACTATACCCGCAAAATATTTCTATGACGATAGAGGTTCTTTATTATTCGAGCAAATTTGTGAATTACCAGAATATTACTTAACCCGTACAGAAACAGCAATTTTACAACAATATGCTCAAGAAATTGCTAATTTAACGGGGCATTGTGAACTGGTAGAACTAGGAAGTGGTAGTTCTACTAAAACTCGCATCTTACTAGATGCTTACAATCAATTGGGATATCCGTTGCATTATATACCAGTTGATGTCAGTGGTGGAATTTTAGAAAGTAGTGCCAAAGATTTACTCGTCAAGTACCCCTCTCTACAAATTCACGGTTTAGTCAGCACTTACGAACTAGCATTGCAACGCCTGACTCCGACGCAATTACCTAGCAGAATGATTTGCTTTATCGGTAGCACTTTAGGTAATCTCCCACCTGAAGAATGCAATGATTTCTTATCAAAAATTACTGCTGCTATGGAACCTGGAGAATATTTTTTACTAGGAATTGATCTCCAAAAACCAAAACAAATATTAGAAGCTGCATATAATGATAGCCAAGGAGTAACTGCGGCATTTAATCTAAATATGCTGCAACACCTTAATCAACGCTTTCAGGGGAATTTTGACAGCAACCAATTTGAACATCTAGCTTTTTATAACGAGTATCAGCATCAAATTGAGATGCACTTGCGGAGTTTGAAAGCACAACAAGTGCAGTTACAAGCATTAAATTTAACAATTGACTTTGAATGTGGCGAAACAATTTTAACTGAAATATCTCGCAAATTTAATCTTAATACCATTCAACAGGAACTACAGACACGAGGTTTAAAACCTTTAAAAGCATGGACTGATGCTAATCAATGGTTTGGCTTGTTGTTGTGTCAATTGCAATAGCTGTAATCAAGCTTTGTTACTGAATAGCACTAGGCGGCTATTCAGTATAGCAAAGTAATGCGTAATGTGATCTCAGATTAAATGTAGGTATGTATTTATAGATACATATCCAATTAGAACAAAAACCTTTCTTGGGTTAGAAGTATTAATGAATCAATAACAGTTATTTCTTAAAATATACTACTAAAAAATCAAGCACCCTCAATGAAACGTATTCCTTAATATTAAACTCTGATCAAGCTAAATATTATAAATTAACTTTTGCATTTATAGTAATAAATTAGAATAAAAACGCATCTTTAAAATAGCTGTTAGTAATTATGACACACTTTGGTATAATTTGCCCGCCTTATTCTGGTCACATAAATCCCTTATCCGCATTAGGAAGAGAACTGCGATCGCGCGGTCATAAAATTACATTTTTACAAATTCCTGATATAGAAGCTAAAGTCCGCTCTGAAGGTCTAGACTTTTATCCGCTTGGACTGTCTACTTATCAACCAGGGCAGCTTGCTGAAACACTGCAACAACTAACAAAATTAAGTGGTATAGAAGCCTTAAATTATTCCGTCAGCTTTTGCCGACTGATCACAGAAATCATCTGCCAAGATGCACCTAAGGCCATTAAATTTCTAGGCATAGAAGCATTGCTAGTAGATCAACTTGAACCTGTCGGCGAAACGGTAGCGGAATTTCTAGAAATTCCTTTTATTTGCGTATCATCGGGTCAAGCAATTCACCGACGAGTAGACGTTCCGCCCTTCTTTAATAGTTGGAGTTACAAAAATACGTGGTGGGCGCGTCTACGAAATCAAATTTCTTATTACATATTAGACCGTAGTTGTGAACCAATTTTGCAAGTTATTAATCAGTATCGCAGCCAGTGGAATTTATCTGATTACCCTGAAATATACGCTTCATATTCTAAACTTGCCCATATTAGTCAACAGCCTGCTGCTTTTGATTTTCCCTGCCCAAATTTACCTGCTCATTTCCACTACATAGCACCATTTCGCAATGCTTCCCCGCGTGCAGTTTCGTTTCCTTTTGAAAAATTAACCGGACAACCTTTAATCTATGCCTCTTTGGGAAGTATACAGAATACAAAAGATGATATTTTTCATAAAATTGCCGCAGCTTGTGCAGATTTAGATGTGCAATTGGTGATTACTCATGGAGGTGGGATGAGTGCAGAAGCAGTGCAAAAGCTGCCTGGTTCTCCCCTAGTTGTTGACTATGCGCCACAACTTGAAGTTTTATCAAAAGCTAGCTTAACAATTACTCACGGGGGACTGAATACAGTACTTGATTCTTTGAGTTATGGAGTACCGTTAGTTGCTATTCCGATTACTTTTGAACAACCAGGAACAGGCGCACGTATTCGCTGGACAAAAACAGGGGAAGTAATACCTTTAAGGAAATTAAGTATTCCAAGATTAAGGCGAACGATCATGAAGGTACTAACAGAGGAATCTTACTCAAAAAATGCCTTAAAAATCAAGAATGCGATCGCACAATCAGGAGGAGTAAAACGCGCTGCCGATATTGTTGAGCAAGCTATCAATTCCAACTCTGCAACATCACCATCATTAAAAAAGCTAAATGCTAACCGCTAACAGCTATATTAACAAATCGGTCTTTTGCCAGGATTTACCGCATGAATATACTCGCTACCAGACATAGGCCATCCACGTTTGTAAGCAGCTTCCTCTGGATTTCCCCATCCTAATTGCAAAATAATTTCTAGGAAATCTAAGTTTTCTCCTTTCCAGAGGTTAGCCCATTGTGTGCGTTGTGCGATCGCATCAACATCACTAACTTCAATTTTCCGATGCTCTTTATCATTATTAACACTCAAATATAAATCCATCCCCGCCGTTACTTCATACCAAAAACTCAATTCTTCCGCCTTCGCTGCCTTAAGAATTTCTACATCACTCGCTAAGGCAATTAACTGATCGTGTACTTGGGGATGAGAAAGCGTATGATCTTTAACTGTGAGATGTCGCCATACAATACCTGAAACTTGGTTTTCCCTTTGATAGCGATGCACAGCAGCTTTAAAATCTTGATAAGCTGTAAACTTTTGCACGCCATCCGATTTGATGAACTTGTCAATTAAAGGGTTGCCAGAAGCTGTAGCAGCAATAGTCATGCGCTTGCCGTTAAGACAAGCTTGACGTTCATCAGCCAATATTTTGATCAGTTCCTCTGTGCTGTATACCTTTGGCATTAGAACACTATCGGGCTTTACTTTATTGATAGTTTAACGTCTGCTAGGTCGTAGCAAGCACTGCCGTTATTGAGAAATTTTTATTAAACCTCGTAGCATTAGTCAAATTTTAGATAATTAACCACAGATAAAACACAGATGCACACAGATAAACACAGATGGGATAACTGATTTTTGCTCGTTAGTCTATTTAGCCAGACATGAGATTTTGTTTGCAATATACCAAAAATCAAAAAGGGCAGGACATTAACCTGCCCTCAAAATTAACGTGCTAACTCTGTATTAAACTCATTAAACGCTTTTTGCTTGAACTGCTTTGACTCAGTGTTTGGCACTAAATTAAACATTGTGCGGAAAACATCGTCTATTTTCTCAAACGGCACTCTTCCCTTTTCATTCAGGACAACTTTACCGTTTTGATCGAGTAAAACCGTTTGTGGTACAACACCCTGGTAATAATATCCAGGTTCTTGGGGTGTATAGCTAGATTTAATCGGAATAGCATCCACATTCACAGGTATAAAACTTGCTGCCCGACCATAATAAGCTTGCAAAGTGGAGACAACCGTTGCAAATTGCTTAGAATCCCTGCTGTCATCAAGAAAGAAAACTAACAACGCTGGTTTACTTCGTTGTAAAGCGCTTACTATTGTATCTTTTGCTGGTACTAGCGAACCGTTACCACCATAGAGGGCATAAATATTGCCATCAAAATGATCGTCATTAATACCAGCTAGTGCTGACGGCATTCCTAGTAGCAATAAGCAGCTTAATGTTGCGATTAAAGTCAATACCCAACCCGAAACAATACGTCGCAATGAATGGGGATGATTAACGGAAGTCAATTGGCGTAACCCAGAAAAAATCATACAAAAATGCAATGGAACTGTTATGTAGTTTAGAACGCTTATGAATATTTATCTGAGCGTAATAGACTTGTAGCATAGCAAGGTGCGATCGCGCCAAACTTTAAACTATGAGAAAATTGCTAACGAACTTTAGCAATGACACTATGGCAAAATTACCTAGTGAAACCTTAGAAACCATCTGGACTTTAGTAAGACAACTCTCACAGCTTGTAGAAGAGGCTAGTGAAGCCGAATATGTACTATTTGAGCGTTTTGGTGAAACAGATGCCACTATTTCTAATTTAGACGACTTAAAGAACCTTACAGAAGAAGCAGCATCTAAATATTTACAACTCTCAAATATTCGGCTCCGAATTGCGGAAACTCAACCCATTGCTTCCAATGATATGCTGAGATTACTAGAGCAAGCCATTAGGCAAAATCAACTCAGGATTCCAGCTATGGAGCGTAGTATTCAAGAAATTAAAATAGAGTGGAACTTGCCATGACTAATCAACCACGTATTCCTGACGAAGAAACAAGAAAACGTCTTTCTGCTAACCTACGTCAAGCTCGTTTAGACTTGCAAGAATTTGGTCTGCAATTAGAAGAAGTTGAAGCATTACTAGATCAACAAATTCGTGAGCAAAAGCGGAAACGAATAGAGCGATTACGTCAAAATTTGAATACTCTCATGTAAATATGGCTTTGTGGAAGAAAATAAATTGCCATTGGTAAAGATAGCCAGATTCAACAAAATATTAATGAATCTTATTTAAATGCAGAAGTCGGTCAGTTAATTTATGATACTCGGAACCAAGCGGGATTAACCGAAAAGCAATTAGCTGACTTGATAGGCGTGGATGAATCTATTATTGAGGACTTAGAAGCAGGAGATTATGAAGGTAATGCTGTGATAATGCTTCAGCAAATCGCAGTTGTTCTTAAGCAAAGAATCAAGATCTCCATTTCTAAACTCTAAAGCCAATACTAAATTTATTGCAACGATGATAAATTTATTCATGCTGATAACTACTAATTTTTTGAATTAGAGTTAGCAATAGACTAATGAGCAAAAATCAGTTATTACATCTGTGTGCATTTGTGTTTATCTGTGGTTAATTATCCCAAATTTGACTAATGCTACGAGGTCTAATAAAAAACATTTAAACACTTAAAACTACAAGCGATCGCAACCTACCCCCAAGCTTATAACTAATAACTCAAAAACTTACTTTGCGTTCCTGGCGTTAAAAAAATCAAACCCTCATCTCAACTAGCCAATTTAATTATACCTAAGATAGATGACAATAATTCTTCCAGAAAAACAATAACACCAAGCGTACAATACATAAATAGACAATACCTACACCAAGCGAGTGTCAGAAAGGTCAAGCCATGCCGACAGCACAAGTCTCCAACGATACTGATGAACTAGATCTTAAACAGCTACTTAGAACTTTAACGGCTGTTAAAAAAGGTAACTTTTCAGTACGGATGCCGATCGATCAAACAGGCATGGCAGGAAAAATCGCCGATACTCTCAATGATATTATTGAGATGAATGAGAGAATGGCGAATGAATTAGATCGTATTAGTACGGTTGTTGGTAAAGAAGGTAAAATTACAGAACGAGCTTCACTTGGCAGGGCGGGCGGCTCGTGGGAAGATAGTGTTAATTCAATCAATACATTAATTTCAGACTTAGTACAGCCAACTGCTGAAACTGCGAGGGTGATTCGGGCTGTAGCGAATGGTGACTTATCGCAAACAATAGCATTAGAAATTGAAGGCAGACCATTGCAAGGGGAATTTTTGCAAACTGCCCATGTTGTTAATACGATGGTAGATCAGCTTAGTTCCTTCGCCTCGGAAGTAACGCGGGTAGCGCGTGAAGTAGGTACTGAAGGAAAGTTAGGCGTACAAGCAGAAGTAAAAGGCGTTGCGGGTACTTGGAAAGATCTTACCGATAGTGTGAACTCGATGGCGGGGAATTTAACCGCGCAAGTAAGAAATATTGCCGAAGTGACGACGGCGGTAGCTAATGGTGACTTATCTAAGAAAATTACAGTTGATGTTAAGGGCGAGATTTTAGAACTCAAAAACACCATCAATATCATGGTGGATCAACTCAGTTCATTTGCATCGGAAGTAACCAGGGTAGCGCGTGAGGTAGGTACTGAAGGGAAGTTAGGCGTACAAGCAGAAGTAAAAGGCGTTGCGGGTACTTGGAAAGATTTAACCGATAGTGTGAACTCGATGGCGGGGAATTTAACCGCGCAGGTAAGAAATATTGCCGAAGTGACGACGGCGGTAGCTAATGGTGATTTATCTAAGAAGATTACTGTAGATGTTAAAGGTGAAATTTTAGAACTGAAAAACACCGTCAATACGATGGTAGATCAACTTAATTCCTTTGCATCGGAAGTAACACGGGTTGCTAGGGAAGTAGGTAGCGAAGGGAAGTTGGGAGTTCAAGCGGAAGTCCGAGGCGTGGCGGGGACGTGGAAAGACTTAACCGATAGTGTAAACTTCATGGCGGGTTCTCTGACAGCGCAAGTACGGAATATTGCAGAAGTAACAACGGCGGTAGCTAATGGTGACTTATCTAAGAAAATTACTGTAGATGTTAAAGGCGAGATTTTAGAACTCAAAAATACCATAAATATTATGGTGGATCAGCTTAATTCCTTTGCTTCTGAGGTAACCAGGGTAGCGCGAGAAGTAGGTACTGAAGGGAAGTTAGGAGTACAAGCAGAAGTAAAAGGTGTTGCTGGTACTTGGAAGGATCTTACCGACAGCGTAAACTCAATGGCAGGTAACTTAACCGCGCAAGTAAGAAATATTGCAGAAGTGACGACGGCGGTTGCTAATGGGGATTTATCTAAGAAAATTACTGTAGATGTAAAAGGCGAAATCTTAGAACTGAAAAACACCATTAATATCATGGTGGATCAACTTAGTTCTTTTGCATCTGAGGTAACAAGAGTTGCGCGTGAAGTAGGTTCGGAAGGGAAGCTAGGTGTACAAGCAGAAGTCCGAGGCGTTGCGGGTACGTGGAAAGATTTAACCGACAGCGTGAACTTCATGGCGGGTTCTTTAACAGCGCAAGTACGGAATATTGCAGAAGTAACGACGGCGGTAGCAAATGGCGACTTATCCAAGAAAATTACAGTTGATGTTAAAGGGGAAATTTTAGAACTAAAGAACACCGTTAATACAATGGTGGATCAACTTAACTCCTTTGCATCTGAGGTAACAAGAGTTGCGCGAGAAGTAGGTACGGAAGGAAAGTTAGGTGTACAAGCAGAAGTAAAAGGTGTTGCTGGTACGTGGAAAGACTTAACCGACAGTGTAAACTTCATGGCGGGTTCTCTGACAGCGCAAGTACGGAATATCGCAGAAGTAACGACGGCGGTAGCAAATGGAGATTTATCTAAAAAAATTACTGTAGATGTTAAAGGTGAAATCTTAGAACTCAAGAACACTATTAATACAATGGTGGATCAACTTAGTTCCTTTGCATCTGAGGTAACAAGAGTTGCGCGAGAAGTAGGTAATGAAGGGAAGTTAGGTGTGCAAGCAGATGTACCAGGGGTTGCGGGTACATGGAAAGACTTGACGGATAGTGTGAACTCAATGGCGGGTAATTTGACGGGACAAGTACGGAATATTGCAGAGGTAGCAACTGCGATCGCAAATGGTGACTTATCCAAGAAAATTACAGTACAAGTAAAAGGGGAAATCTTAGAACTGAAGAACACTATTAATACAATGGTGGATCAACTCAGTTCCTTTGCATCAGAAGTAACCAGGGTTGCGCGAGAAGTAGGTAGTGAAGGTAAGTTAGGTGTACAAGCAGATGTGCGCGGTGTTGCGGGTACATGGAAAGACTTAACCGACAGCGTAAACTTCATGGCGGGTTCTCTGACTGCACAAGTACGAAATATTGCAGCAGTCACAACGGCGGTAGCTAATGGGGACTTATCTAAGAAAATTACTGTAGATGTTAAAGGGGAAATTTTAGAGTTAAAGAACACCGTTAATACAATGGTGGATCAACTTAACTCCTTTGCGTCTGAGGTAACAAGGGTTGCGCGAGAGGTAGGTACTGAAGGGAAATTAGGCGTACAAGCGGAGGTAAAAGGAGTTGCGGGAACCTGGAAAGACTTAACCGACAGTGTAAACTTCATGGCGGGTTCTCTGACTGCACAAGTAAGAAACATCGCTGAAGTAACAACTGCGGTAGCTAATGGCGACTTATCTAAGAAGATTACTGTAGATGTAAAAGGGGAAATTTTAGAACTGAAAAACACCATTAATACAATGGTGGATCAACTTAACTCCTTTGCATCAGAAGTAACCAGGGTAGCGAGGGAAGTAGGTACTGAAGGGAAATTAGGTGTGCAAGCGTATGTCCGAGGGGTTGCGGGAACCTGGAAAGACTTAACGGATAATGTTAACTCGATGGCGGGTAACTTGACAGCGCAAGTAAGAAACATCGCGGAAGTAACGAAAGCGGTAGCTAATGGTGATTTATCTAAGAAGATTACTGTAGATGTTAAAGGTGAAATCTTAGATCTGAAAAATACCATTAACGTGATGGTGGATCAACTTAGTTCCTTTGCATCTGAGGTAACACGGGTTGCGCGTGAAGTAGGAACAGAAGGTAAACTAGGTGGTCAAGCACAAGTAACTGGGGTTGCTGGAACTTGGAAAGATTTAACGGATAATGTTAACTCGATGGCGGGTAACTTGACAGCGCAAGTGCGAGGAATTGCGCGAGTTGTAACCGCCGTTGCGAATGGCGACTTGAAGCGTAAGTTAATGCTAGATGCTAAGGGAGAAATTGAAACCTTGGCAGATACGATTAATGAGATGATCGATACGCTGGCAACATTCGCAGATCAGGTAACTACAGTAGCCCGTGAAGTTGGAATTGAGGGTAAACTGGGAGGTCAGGCGAAAGTACCAGGCGCTTCGGGAACTTGGAGAGACTTAACAGATAACGTTAATGAACTTGCAGCTAATCTTACTACACAGGTACGTGCGATCGCAGAAGTAGCAATTGCAGTAACGAAAGGTGACTTAACTCGATCTATTTCTGTAGAAGCACAAGGCGAAGTTGCCATCCTGAAAGATAATATAAACCAAATGATCGCCAATCTGCGCGAAACAACGCAGAAGAATACTGAACAAGACTGGTTAAAAACTAACTTAGCGAAGTTTACCAGAATGCTACAAGGACAAAGAGATTTAGAAACAGTTTCTAAATTAATCTTGTCGGAATTAGCGCCATTAGTTAATGCCCAACACGGTGTATTCTTCTTAATGGATGGTAGCGATACTCCTACAGAGTCGGTACGCGATCGCCAAAATTATCTCAAGCTACTCAGTACTTATGCTTACCGCGAACGCAAGCATTTAGGAAACCGTTTCCGAGTCGGTGAAGGAATAGTCGGACAATGCGCCCTGGAAAAAGAAAGAATCTTACTTACAGAAGTTCCAGGCGACTATATCAAAATTAGTTCTGGTTTAGGAGAATCTACACCTATAAATGTGGTTGTGTTACCTGTACTATTTGAGGGAATGGTAACAGCAGTAATTGAATTAGCTTCCTTCCGGCGCTTTAGTGAGATTCACTTAACTTTCTTAGATCAACTTACAGAAAGTATTGCGATCGTACTTAATACTATTGCTGCTAGTATGCGGACTGAGGAACTACTCAAACAATCGCAATCTTTAGCAGAAGAATTACAAGCACAACAAAAAGAACTCAGAGAAACCAACAAACGATTAGAACAACAAGCGCGTTCTCTGAAAGCATCGGAAGAATTACTAAAAAATCAACAAGAACAACTGCAACAAAGTAACGAAGAACTGGAAGAAAGATCGCGGTTATTATCTGTGCAAAATCGAGAAGTTGAACGTAAAAACCGTGAAATTGAACACGCCCGACAAGATTTAGAAGCACAAGCAAAACAACTTGCGCTCTCGTCTAAATATAAATCAGAGTTTCTTGCCAATATGTCCCACGAGTTGCGGACACCGCTCAATAGTATGCTGATTTTGGCACGATTACTATCTGATAACCCCGAAAAAAGTTTAACGCAAAAACAAGTTGAGTATGCCAAAACAATTCATTCTGCGGGTGCGGATTTACTAGGATTAATTAATGATATTTTAGATTTGGCTAAAATTGAATCTGGAACAATGTCAGTTCAAATTGAACAGATGTTATTTATTGATTTACATAGCTACATTGAGCGCACCTTTACTCAAATATCCCAAGATAAAGGTGTGACTTTCTTAATGCAATTTGACCAGCTACTACCACGGGGGATATATACCGACTCAAAGCGTTTGCAACAAGTTTTAAAGAATTTGCTTTCTAATGCTTTCAAATTTACAGAACGGGGTCAGGTAATATTAAAAGTCTTTTCAGCTACTGATGGCTGGAGTAGTGACAAACAGACTTTAAATCATGCTGAGACAGTGATCGCATTTGCCGTTACTGATACAGGCATAGGTATTCCTGCTGACAAGCAAAAGATTATTTTTGAGGCATTTCAACAAGCAGATGGAACCACCAGCCGTAAATATGGTGGTACAGGTTTAGGTTTATCTATTAGCAGAGAAATTGCTCAACTTTTAGGCGGGGAAATTTGCCTGGTGAGTACTCCAGGTCAAGGCAGTACATTTACCTTGTTCTTACCGCAAACTTATCAAGGAGGAGGAGAACATTCAAATAAAGCAGTGGTTGAACATCCCGGCGTAACAGTTACATTACCTGATGAAAGTGTTAAACCTGTTGAACCTGTTGAACCTGTAACACCGTCGGCGATTTCTATTCCACCTGCTGTATTTACTTCCTTGGCGGGTTCTACGACATCGGCATTGAGTGACGATCGCGGTAATATTCAAGCAGGCGATCGCTTAATTCTAATTATTGAAGATGACATCAACTTTGCCCGCATTTTGTTGAATATGTCACGGGAACAAGGGTTTAAGGCTTTGGTAGCACTCAATCCAGTTTCCGGTTTAACAATGGCGCGAGAATTTAAACCCCAGGCGATTATGCTAGATATCCGCCTACCAGAAATGGATGGTTGGACAGTGCTAGATCGCTTGAAACACGACCCAGAAACCCGCCACATCCCCGTCCATGTCGTTTCTATTGAAGAAGAACAAGTACGCGCACGGCGACTAGGTGCGATCGCTTATTTACAAAAACCTGTATCTAGTGATGCGATCAAAAATGCCTTTGCACAAATTAATGAATTTGTCCAGAGGCAAGTCAAGCACTTACTGGTCGTAGAAGATGACGACAATCAGCGCCACAGCATAGTAGAACTGATTGGCAATAGTGATGTTGTCACTACCGCCGTTGGCACAGGTGCGGCTGCCCTACAAGCCCTGAAAACAGACCAATATGATTGTTTAGTCTTAGATTTAGGCTTACCTGACATGACAGGCTTAGAATTGCTACAGCAAATTAAGCAAGAAAGTCATCTGCAAAGTTTACCAATCATCATCTATACCGGACAAGAGTTAACTAGACAACAAGAAATCGAAATTAAGCGGATGGCAGAGACAATTATTATTAAGGATGTGCGATCGCCAGAACGCTTACTCGACGAAACAGCCTTATTCTTGCATCGAGTACAAGGCAACTTGCCAGAGGCAAAACAGCAGATGCTAGAACAACTGCATCAAACCAATCACATCCTTATTGGTAAAAAAGTTCTGATTGTTGATGACGATATCCGCAATATCTTCGCCCTGACGAGTATGCTAGAACGCTATCAGATGCAGATTCTTTATGCAGAAAACGGTAAAGACGGTATTGCAGTGTTACAAAACACACCCGATATTGATATTGTTTTAATGGATGTGATGATGCCAGAAATGGATGGTTACGAAACAATGCGTGCTATCCGCCAGAACGAACAACTTCGTAGCTTGCCCATCATTGCTCTTACAGCCAAAGCCATGAAAGGCGATCGCGAGAAGTGTATCGAAGCAGGTGCATCCGACTACATCACCAAACCGGTAGATACCGAACAACTAATTTCAATGTTGCGCGTCTGGGTATACCGCTAGTTAGAAGTAATAACTACTTAGGATGAAGTAAGAAAGATAGAAGTACACCAAAAGTTATATGCCTCATCCTTTCCTAACTCTGTTCCATAGACTTATTGCATAAGTCGATAAATTTTGTATTTCATCTGCGTGTATCTGCGGTCATCTGCGGTTAAGTATCTAAAATCTGACTTATGCAAGAAATCTGAGGCGAGAATATGCAAATCGAACCAAAAGTTAATATCCTTCTGGTTGACGACTACCCAGAAAACTTGCTGACATTAGAAGCGATTCTAAGCGGCTTAAATCAAAATCTAGTCAGGGCTTCCTCTGGAGAAGAAGCTTTACGCTGCATACTGCATCAAGACTTCGCGGTAGTTTTACTGGATGTGCAGATGCCAGGATTAGACGGATTTGAAACCGCAACCATGATTCGGCAAAGAATGCGATCGCAACTTACCCCAATCATCTTTCTTACCGCCTTTCACAGCAATGATAATTTTATATATAAAGGTTATTCTTTAGGCGCAGTTGATTATTTACTTAAGCCAATTGATCCTGAAATACTAATTTCCAAAGTTACAGTATTTGTAGACTTATTTAAAAAAACCGCAGAAATAAAACGACAAGCAGCACAGCTTGAAGCAGTTAATGCAAAACTCCAAGAAAGTAAACAGACATTACAAGATTTTTTAGATAACGCCAACGATTTAATTCAAATCCTCTCGCTAGATGGACATTTTACCTACGTCAATCGCACTTGGCAACAAACACTAGGTTATTCTTTAGAAGAAATTAGTAACCTCACTTATTTTGATATTATTCACCCCGCTCATCGTGCCAATCTAGAATTTGTAATCAAAGCAATTCAACTAAATAAAGAAAATTGTATAATTGATACCAAATTTATTACAAAAGACGGTAAAGAACTTGAAGTAGAAGGAAATTTAAACTGTCGATTTGAAGAAAATAAACCTATAGCAATTAGGTGTATATTTCGAGATATTAGTGAACGCAAGCAAGCGGAAGAAACACGCGCTCAATTTACTCGTGAACAGGCAGCACGACAACAAGCTGAAGCAGCTAACCGCATGAAAGATGAATTTTTAGCGGTACTTTCTCACGAACTCCGCACCCCTCTTAACTCAATGTTAGGATGGGTGCGATTATTACTTACTAGAAACTACGATCAAAAAGCTACTAATCAAGCGTTGCAAACTATAGAACGTAACGCTAAATTACAGGCGCAATTAATCGAAGATATTTTAGATGTTTCGCGCATTATTCAAGGCAAATTGCAGATACATCTACACCCAATAAATCTTGTAGCAGTTATTGATGCAGCAGTAGAAGCAGTACGTCCTAATGCTGAGACTAAGGCTATTAAATTAGAACAGATATATGATGAGGTGGCAGCAAATTCCTCAGTTTTAGTACGAGGTGATTTTGCTCGCTTGCAGCAAATTTGCTGGAATTTATTAACTAATGCGATAAAATTCAGCCCACAAGGAGGAGAAGTCCAGATCACACTAAAATTAATTGAGGAAAATTTTGTCCAAATACAAATTACGGATAATGGAATTGGTATTAGTAAAGAATTTTTACCTCATATCTTTGAGCGTTTTCGTCAAGCAGATAGTACCAGTACAAGATCGCAAGGCGGGCTTGGGCTTGGGTTGGCAATAGTACGTCACATTGTTGAACTACACGGTGGTAGTATTAAAGCTGAAAGTGAAGGTGAAGATAGAGGATCAACATTTACGGTAACATTGTCTCTTATTTGTAATAATATAGAAGCCAATAATGGTAAAGCAATTATTCATAAAAGCGACAATGAATTAAATTTAGATATACCCATAAAACTTGATGGCTTGCATATACTTGTTGTTGATGATGAAGCTGATGCACGAGATTTACTAGAGGTAGTATTTGCAGAATACGGAGCTAAAGTCACCACAGCAGCATCAGCTTCAGAAGCAATTGAATTAATTAAATCATTACAACCAGATATATTAATTAGCGATATTGGGATGCCTAACGAAGACGGCTATACTTTAGTTAAAAAGGTAAGAGAACTTGATAGTCAACAAGCTAGAGAAATTCCGGCGATCGCTTTAACAGCTTACGTCACAAAAGAAGATAATAAACACGCAATTTCATCTGGTTTTCAAATGCACTTATCCAAACCAGTAGATACAAACGCATTAATTACAGCAGTAGCAAAACTTACCGGAAAAATGCCAATGATTAATCAAAAGTAGGGGCGGGTTGACCGATACCATAAATTCTACGCATAAATTCAATTAAACCCGCCCAAACACCTAGAAAAAACATCCTTAAAATTATATTTATCATCCCCATATATCTTGTAGGGGCGGGTTGACAGACACCCGAAATTATCCGCAGAAATGTAACAAAACCCGCCCAAACACCCAGAAAAAACCGCCGAAAAATATATTGCTCATCCCGATATATTCTGTAGGGGCGGGTTGACAGATACCCGAAATTCTACGCATAAATTCAATTAAACCCGCCCTAATCCCGTGAAAAAAACACAATTAAAATCATATTGCTTATGCCGAGCTATTGGTTAGGGCGGGTTTATATATATTGTAATTATAAACAATATCCTGGGCAACCCGCCCCTACATGAACATTTACCATTTGGATGGATTATTTGGATGTAATTGATCCTGCTCCCAAGACAAAGGATTATTAATTATATATTCACAAATTATGTTAAAAGATTCTTCATTACGGATAATGTGTTCATAATAATTACGCTGCCAAACCGGAACACCTATTGATTCTCTTAGTTGATTAATCCGGCGAGTAGAAGAGGTTTTAAAACTCCTAATAACTTCAGATAAGGGCTGATTACCTGATTCAATTAATTTGATTACTCCATGTATATGATTAGGCATAATTACAAATTCGTCTAACTGGACATTAGTAAACTTTTTAGCTAAAAGGTTCCAATTATATTGAACTACTTGACCATAACGGTTTAATTCTACAGTGGAATTTATTACATGACCTAGTAAACATTCACGTTGCCAAATACAAATAGTAATAAAATATAACCCTGCTTGCGTATAGTCATATCCTGGCAAGCGAATTGAACGGCGATGATGTTTATCTGGATTATATTTCATATCATGTCCGCACGAATACCCATAATATGCGTAAGGGCGGGTTTAATTGAATTAAAGCAGGATACCTAGATGTCGGTCAACCCGCCCCTACAAGAAAATTTCTTGCTCACGGCAAATACGGGAGAGCCGACATTCCTAATTATTCGGATAAAAAATGTTCATCTAGAGTTTGTTCGGCAGTAAAAGGCGACTCGCTAGGAAATGTATTTAGAGGCAATTCTGTTTCAAGAGCAGCTTGTTTTCTAGCCTTCTGATAAGCTTGATCAAAAACTTCCAGAAAATACCCTCTCAGGCTGGGACTTTCCTCAAAGGAATCTTCTAAACGAATGCGATGTTCAATAATTGAACTACGCCAACTGGTAGACCTTTTTTCGGGTTGATATTTGTACTTTAATAAGTGCATTAACAAAACTCGAAGATTACTTAATAACGCCCGCCTTTGACTACCACTCATATCTTCTACTTCTTCGATTAAGTTTTCCAGATCGAGTTCCGAAAACTTGCCGTCTCGCAAAAGTTTTGCTGTTTCTGATGCCCACAAACAAAAATCCTGATTGTATAGCTTAGAAGTGCGGTGTTGTGAGGTGGCGTAAACGCCATCGCTATTTTGAGATACTGTCATGTCAAGATACCTCGTATCATCTGCGTTTGATTAGATATACATTTAAAACTTAAAATTTGAAAAAGCAGCAACTGCTAAACAACCCCATCCCACTAAAAATGCCACACCTCCCAAAGGCGTAATAGCACCTAGCCATTTAACACCCGTAAAACTGAGCGCGTAAAGACTACCGGAAAAAATCACAACTCCTAAAATAAAAGTTACACCAGCAGTAATAAGACTTGCAGGTGGTGTTGGATAATGAGTTAACAGTAACGCTACTATTAATAAAGCTAGAGCATGATACATTTGATAACGAGCGGCAGTTTCAAAAATTAAAAGCGATCGCTCGGTAAGTCTTTCTTTTAAAGCATGAGATGCGAAAGCACCAGCAGCCACAGACAAGCCTGCTAAAATTGATGCGATCGCTAAAAAAATTCTAGTTATATCCATCTGCGATTTGTGCTGATTAATTTAACGGTAACTTAACTATAAATCTTGTCCCCTTGTCTACTTCACTCTCAACATCAATTGTGCCACCGTGAATATCCACATAGTTTTTCACGATCGCTAACCCTAACCCTGTACCAGGAATATTACCAACATTTCTAGCTCGATGAAAAGACTCAAATAAGTGAACTTGGTCTTCGGGAGGAATGCCAATTCCAGAGTCTTGAACCTCAAAGACCGCCAATTTATCCTCAATTTTTAATTTAAAATAAACTTCCCTGTCTTCAGGTGAATACTTAATCGCATTAGAAAGTAAATTGTTGAGGATGTGTCGCAGCAACTTTTCGTCCATACAGACAATCAACCTACCTAGTGAGTCGCCTAATTCTGCCGAGTTATTGATAAAAGTAATAGTGTGCTGATGACTAGCACTCAATTGCATTCCCTCAATTATCTCATCGCAAAAATTGAATAAATCAAAGGATTCTGGATTGAAATCTAGCTTTCCAGCTTCAGATTTAGCCAGCAGCAAAACATCATTTAACAATCCATTCATCTGATTGACGCAAGATTGAATCAGATTTATATAAGAAAGGTTTTTCTCTTGAGTGAAGCGCTCGCTGTAATATTCCAACAATTCAGTAGCAGACAGAATTGTAGTTAGCGGGGTACGAAACTCATGGGAAGCTATAGAAATAAAGTGAGATTTGAGTTCATTAAGTTCTTTTTCCTTGGCTAATGACTTGCTAATTTCTGACTCAGCAATTTTGCGATCGGTAATATCGCGCCAGGAAACAACAAAACCATCATTGAGTTTGGCAGCGTGGATTTCTAAAATTCTCGGTAAATATTGCTGGTTAAAAATATCGGCATAAACAGAAATTTCTGTAACTAGAGGTGTACCCGTTTCTACAACCTGGCAATACTGCTCAAATAACTGATGATGATCCGGTAGTAATTCTAGTAGGTTTTTACCAACTTGTTCTTCTTTGCTCATGCGGCTCATAGCACAAGCCGCAGCGTTAACATATTCAACTAAAAAATTTATAATATTGCCAGAGCGATCGCGAACGCTGGTATATATACCGAAACAATCCAGCATATTCTCTACTGAAGTTTGAAAGCGTTGTTCGCTGTATGCTAGTTGCCTCCTCAACCGAGTCTGTTCAACAACATTATGAATCGCCAGACGCAGGCTTTCTGGAGTCATTTCTCCTTTGACTAAATAATCAGAAGCACCGCTTTTCATCACTTGCACTGCGATCGCTTCATTCCCCTGACCTGTTAACATCACCACAGGAACATCAATAAAATCTCTCTTAGTCTTTAACTCATTTAAAAACTCAAGTCCATCAATATCTGGTAGCAGGAAATCTAGCAAAATCACATCTGGCTTGATTAACCTGCACAATTCCAGTCCATTTTCTCCATACTCTTCCTCCACAATCGTATAGCTGTATTTAGAGTCCTGAAGCAAATAACGACGATAAGTTTCTCGATCTTCTAGACAATCATCAATAATTAAAATCGTTTGTTTGTTCTCTCTCATACCTGTTTCACTGTATCGGGAAGAGTGATCGCTTCAAACCAATAACTAATTAAAAGCTGGATAGTTTTAGTCAATTTTTCAAGATTGATCGGTTTGAGAATATAACCATTAACTCCGTATTGATAACAAACTTCTATATCCTTGGGATTAGAAGAAGTGGTGAATACTACAACCGGAATCATTTTGAGTTTCTCATCCTGCTTAATTTGTTTAAGCACCTCTCGCCCATCAGTTCCTGGTAAATTGAGATCGAGCAAAATCAGTGCTGGACGTGGTGCTTTTGTTTGTTCTGTATACTCTCCACTATGATACAGAAAATCTAAAGCATCTTCCCCATCTGTACAACGATATATAGGGTTAGCAAGAGACGACTTCCGCATCGTTCGTCCAAAAGCTTCAAAATCTTCATCACTATCTTCAACCAACAACAAGCATGAACTATAATTGTCTACCATCACCTTCACCTCAACCTTGCAATGTAAAATAAAATGTACTGCCTTCACCATAAGTAGATTCAACCCAAAGGCTACCGTTATGGCGCTCAACAATTTTTCTAGCAATAGTTAAACCAGCACCAGTTCCCCCACCATACTTGTTACCCGCGTGTAGGCGCTTGAAAATGCGAAACACAGTATCACGGTGTTTTTCTCTAATACCAATGCCGTTATCTCGGACATAGAAAACACCTCCTGGTACTACATCCGTTGAACTTTTTAATAATGTGGTAGTATCTGGGTACAAGCTATCTAAATAGCCAATTTCCACCCATTTATTTTCTTTGTCGTTATACTTGATGGCATTCGTAATCAAATTACTAAATACTTCATTTACTTGAATTTGGTCACAGTTAATTACAGGCAAAGATTGGGGAATACGGATCTCTAATTTTGTATCTTTCAAATTTAGGCTAATTACTTCAATAACTTGCTTCAATACTTCGTTTAGATCTGTTTGCTCCATCGACAAATCCATTCTGCCCAAACGAGAAAAATGTAGTAAAGAATTAATCAAATCTTCCATCCGTTGAGTGAGACGGACTAAAGTTTGGAGTTTTGAGACTCCATCTTCAGTAAGTACATGACCATAGTCTTCAATCAGGAAGCTTGAGTAGTTATGAATTCCTCGCAATGGTTCTTTCAAATCATGAGAAGCAATATAAGCAAAGGCATCCAATTCGCTGTTACTGCGTTCTAACTCAATATTAATTTTTGCTAGTTCGTCAGCCTTACGCAACACAATTCCGATAATCGCACTTTTAAGTTCTAAAGCTATATCTATTTCACACTTTTTCCAAGGTAAAGACTTTAATCGCACAGTTTGTTGCCATAGCTCAAAAGATTTGCGGGGTGAAAGACGCAAACTCCCATCCTGTGCTACCTCAACTGGTTTGTCAGGATTACCTCCCCAATTTACAGTTTGAATTACTTCAGGACGAAACCATAAAATATAATTTTTAGGAATTTGAGAAATACAAAGAGCTATAATTCCACTGGCTACGTCTTTGAAACTTTCTGCTACTGGGTAAAGCTTAGGCAAGGAATCTGTGTAAAAAATATCATGCTCAAATTGTGTTTCTACCCATTGCATTAATTGGTTTAGTTCAGATTCATTTGGTGTTTTACCGATAACTACCCACTCTTCACCGGAATACAAAGCAACGCCTTGAGCAGTTACTATGTCTAGCAAATTGGTTTTGGATTTAACCAAACTATTGACAAAATTCTCTTCTTGAGTAATAGATTCGACAAATCTAGATTGAATTGATTTAATTTTTATTTTGTAATCTAAATCTTCATGGTCTTCTTTAGCAACAAGTTCTATAGACATAACTTGCCCCAAAAACTCACAAGCAGTACGCACCGCGTATGGAACATATTTAGGTGAGTAATGATGGCAAGCAATTAATCCCCAAAATTTTTTATCTTTGATTAATGAAATGGACATAGACGCAGTAACGCCCATGTTTGTCAAGTATTCAATATGTAAAGGGGAAACGCTTCTTAAAACAGAAAAACTTAAATCCAGGGGACTATTTGTAATGGGATTATTCTGAGGAATTAGTTCGGCAGGTTGGTATTTGAAGTCAGGAATTAAACGCAGCCGATTCAGAACATAGAGTTTTCTCGCTTGCAGAGGAATATCTGAAGCCGGATAGTGCAAGTCAAGAAAAGGAGTTAAAATTTCTAGCTTATCCTCTGCTACAACTGTACCAGATCCTTCATTATCAAATTGATAGAGCATGACTCGATCAAAACCAGTCAGCTTTCTCACTTCTTTGACAATAATTTGACAAAGCTCATGCAGAGTTGAAGCCTTCTGCATTTTGTTTAGAGGACTTTGTACTAAATGATGAAAGCTAAAAAAGTCAGCTTTATTTTGAAAAACAGCAGGTTCTAGTTCAAGAATTAATACCTGATCTGAGCGATGAACGATGCCATCAAAAATTAATTCTTGTTCTTCACGTTTAATAGATATAGTCAGAGGGTTGACTTTTTCAAATTCTTCTGATAAACATTCTCGTATAGAATTTATCTGTTGATCGTCGAGTAGTTCTTTTAGCGATCTTTTCAGCAAATTTTGAGGATGAATGCCGATGAGATCGAAAGTATTATTGCTAACTTGGATAATTTCTAATTCTGGTTCTTTTAAAGCAAAAAGGAGACCGTGAGGCTGAATAGCACCAGGAAGGTGAATAGCTTCGCGATCGCAGTTAGTTAAATCAACGGTTTGGGGGGTTATGACTTCTGACTGACTCATCTGCTGGCTGTAGTCTTGGGAATCACATCTTTTTCTATCTTTCCCATAACTCAGCCCCAGATTGTTAAATCAGGCAAAATAGCATAAACAGGACTTACGCAAAGCCTCTATCTGTAGGGTGCGTTAGCGAAGCCTAACGCACCCTACCCACTGGTATAGTTATAACCCTGCAAACCACTCATAACCCTGATCTTCCCAATATCCTTTCGATGGCATCAGATTACTAACTAAAGTTATTTGAGTTACCCACTTACTTTGCTTGTAACCCAACTTAATAGGAGAAGCTAATCGCAGAGGCGCACCATTGTCAATAGATAAAGGCTGTCCATTTTTTTGATAAGCCATCAAAGTTTGAGGATGCAACGTTGAAGCTATATCCCAACTAGAATAGTAACCATCGGCTGATTTAAAATAGGCATAACGAACATTTGCTTTAGGTTGAGCAAGAGACACAATATCCCGTAACCGTATACCACCCCATTCCACAATAGCTGCCCACCCCTCAACACAAACATGGCGAATAATCATAGAAGTTAGAGCCATTCGCTGAATATCTGCCATACTCAGGCTAATAGGATTATTCACATCACCGTCAATAGTCAAACGAAACTTCTCTGAATCTATTTTCGGAGTTTCGTCAAATGTATTAATAAGTAAAGCATCTGGCTCGATCGCACTCTTAGGAAACTCAGGTACAGGCTTTTGAGGATTTAATAATAAAGCTTCTACACTCTGATTGAAAGGTTCAAAAGTTTTACCTACAGCCTCATCAAACAAACTTGAACCACAAGCGTTTAATAATAAACCGAGACTGGAAATTCCAGACAACTGAAGAAAACGGCGACGTGGTAAGTAACGCTTTGGAACTTGAATCAAACTCATAATTATACCTCTATAAAAAGATAGACTTAATTAAACGTGAACCACCTACTTTTAGACTAAGTAAGGAGTGAATCACCGCAAAAATTATTACAGTTGGCACAAAAATAAAATGAACTACTCTTAATGCTTGCCAACTACCAAATAAATCAACAATCCAGTGCAACTGAGCAGGTTTATACATTCCTAAACCACTCAGTAATGGTAGTAATAAAACCGGAATAATCGCAGTGTAAGCTAATTTGTGCCAAGCATAAGTTTTGCGTTTTATATTCTGACTTTTTTGGATAGCAGATATGTCACTGCTACTGATAAACCGATGCTTCCACCGACGAGTAATGAAAATGTATGTACCGTAGAACAGTAAATTAATAGCAAATAACCACATAGCCGCGAAGTGCCAGTGTCTACCTCCAGCCAGCCAACCCCCCAACAAAAAGATAGATGGAAATTGCCAACCTGCCCTTCCCCCAAAAACAGGGTTAGAGTTATAAATCTGTAGTCCACTGGTAATCATCAAGCTGAGACTGATTAGGTTAATCCAGTGGAATATTTTGGCAAAGATAGGTTGATTAGATTTAGGTCGAGACTTAGGGCGTTGAGAAGAAACAGATGAATCCATAGCTGATAAATAGGTAAATTTAGCGGTTACCAACACAAACTTTATGCTGTCAAGGCTAAAGCTTGTAGAAAAAAATATTATGGGGATAATTTGGGCTTGTCTAATATACGATTTCAACCTTTGTTTGGATTGTGGTTAGATATGAGATGGCGATCAAGAACATCCAATCTATCTAATTGTTCGTAGATTGATTAGATATCTACGAAACTAATGAAATTAAACGAATATCTTTTACAACGCCGCCAATTACTGTCCTATTTTGGGCTAGGAATTGGCACAGTCGCACTTAGTCTGGGTTTCAAAAAAGCAACTACTCCAACTTCTGCTTTTACTGCTGATGCTTCCCCTGATGCTGTCCCTAACTCTACCTCTGTTGCTGCCTCATCAACTAGGGAATCTTTACCAGAATTTCAAGGTCTTAGCCAATGGCTAAATTCTACTCCTCTTAAAGTGGCTGACCTCAAAAATCAAGTTGTATTAGTGCAAATTTGGACGTTTGCTTGCATCAACTGCCAACGCACCCTACCATATATAACTCGTTGGCATCGCCAGTATGCCGCTCAGGGACTTAAGGTGATTGGGATACATACCCCAGAATTTCCCTTTGAGCGGGATGTGAATAATGTTAAAAAAGCTTTGAAGCGGCACAAAATTAGCTATCCAGTTGCTTTGGATAATGAGTATAAAACTTGGAATGCCTACCAGAACAATTATTGGCCGCATCTATTTTTAGCAGACCGTCAGGGATTTTTGCGTTATGACCACATTGGAGAAGGAGCTTATCAGGAAACCGAACAATTAATTAAGAAACTATTAGGGTAGGTCAATGGGTACTTCTACATTGCTATCAGCAGGTTTGTCAGTAAGCGCAGGATTATTGACAGTTGTATCACCATGTGTATTACCTATACTACCCGTAGTAGTGGGGCGATCGCTCACTTCTCATCGCTATGGCCCCTTAGCTTTAGTCGCCGGACTAATTAGCGGTTTTGCCACTATCGGCAGCTTAATTGGTGTAACCGCAAGCTGGTTTGTCGGACTAGCTAGTTTACTGAGGAATAGTGCGATCGCACTACTTCTATTAGCTGGTTTAAACGCAATTTTTCCACAATTGAGCGATCGCTTATTCAGCTATTTGCGTTTCGGTAGTTGGTTAAAAGAACCAAAACAAGTTGGATTAGCAGGAGAATTTTGGCTAGGAACACAACTCGGTCTGCTGTGGACTCCCTGCGCTGGTTCAGTGCTTGGCAGTATCCTCATTCTTGCTGCGGTCAAGCATGATACAGCCACAGCCTTTGTTCTGCTAGTGTTCTATGGTTTGGGTGCAGGGATACCATTACTAGCTATAGCTTACGGGGGGCGTTATTTCAGCCAACATTTGTTTAAATTACGCTCCAAAACTGCTGTTATACACAAAATTGGTGGTGTGATAGTCGTAGTTAGTGCGATCGCAATTCTTCTAGGCTGGGATGTAGAAATACAGCTTTGGTTAGCTCCAATTTTCCCTCCCCTGCCACTTTAAAACAACTAATAAAACTTACGCACAGCCCCCCTGAAAAAGGGGGGTTGGGGGGATCAACACAGACTGAAACACGGTATAACTAATCTTGCGTAAGTCCTGTTATCAAAGAAATTAAGGCTTATTAGTAGAGTCCTTCTTCATCGCATCACCAGACTTATCCTTACTCATCGCATCGCCTGGTTTGTTCATCGCATCACCAGACTTATCCTTACTCATTGCATCACCTGGTTGACTCATCGCATCACCAGACTTATCCTTACTCATTGCATCAGAGGCAGCAGGGTTACTATTGGGATTAACTTGATTATTACTAGAAGCAGGAGAAGAACAGGAATTTAAACCAGCGCTGAGGGTCAGACTAGCGATTAAAACAAGCACTTTCCAATTCATATCATTAACCTTTGAATATATTTAGTAAATGAGAGCAGGTAACACCATCTCATGGCTATTGCCTCATGGTCGTTACTCTATTACTACGAACTCGCGCTTGTTTTGGATTACAAATATTTAAAACAAAACCAATTAGCTCTATCAACCGTATTTAAAGTAATGAGATGCAGTTATACAAAATGAGAAAGTGCATCTTGACTGAAATAAATTTATAAACTTGACTGATGCCTAGTGCTTATTATTCAAAACTTATGGATATTGACTCTACGAGCAGTCCAACTGAAAAGGTACTCCCAACAGATGCAGAAGTATTTCGTGCCTTAAAAGCTGGTCAATCTGATGCTATAGGTATTCTTTACGATCGCTATGCCAGCCTTGTTTATAGATTAGCACTCAAAATATTGGCTAATTACCAAGAAGCAGAAGACCTAACCCAAGAAATTTTTCTCACACTTTGGCGTAGCAATACCTATAATCCCGCCCGTGGTTCTCTCAGTAGCTATTTAACAACTCTGACTCGCTCAAGAGCAATTGATAAGATTCGTTCTCGTGGCACAAAGCTGAAATTCCTTCAGCGTTGGGGGCAAATGATGAAAACTGAAACAGCTTCTAATACACCATTTGAAGCAGCATCTTTAAGCCAACGTTCTCACCATGTTCATTCTGCTCTTGCCCAACTTCCAGCAAATCATCGTCAAGTATTAGAGATGGCTTACTACGATGGTCTTAGCCAATCAGAGATTGCTAAACAATTAGATATACCCTTGGGAACAATCAAAACTTGGTCGCGCCAAGGCTTACTAAATCTGAGAAAGAACCTACAAGATTTTATTGAATAATTGTATTATGACTGAACCACTACTTCCTGAACGTCATACAGAATTAATGGCAGGATATGTCCTCGGCAACCTTAGCTCCCAAGAAGCTGAGGAATTTAACCAACTCCTAAAAGAACATCCTGAATTAAACACAGAAATAAATAGTTTACAGGAAGTGTTAGCGTTGATGCCCTACACTTTATCTGAAATAGAACCGCCACCACACATCAAGGAAGCTGTTCTGCAAACTGTCCATAGCGAAATGCAAAGAAAGCCAACTCAAAAGCGGTTTTCATTACCTTGGAGTCAGATAGCTGGAGCGCTCGCTGCAACTTTTATTCTTGCTTTAGGTTGGGATAACTATCATCTCAAGCAACAGGTGAGTACTCTGGAGATTGAGGCAGCACGGCAAAAAGATGTGATCGCCATGCTCAAAAATCCCGATACTCATTTAGTTGCTCTCAAAGGTATGGATAGAGCACAGAAAGCGGGAGGAAGTGTTGTGATGACACCAGGCGAACCCAAATCTGTATTAATCCTACAGAATCTTCCTATTTTACCTAAAGGTCAGTTTTATCAACTTTGGGCTGTAGTTAATGGTGAAAAAATTCCTTCAGGAACATTTAATGCTAATTCCCAAGGAACGGTTTTAGTTAAGCTTGCTACTCCCCCAACTTCAGAGGTAACAGGGTTAGTTGTAACTGTAGAAGCCTCACCAGTTCCTCAAATTCCATCTGGGCCTATGGTAATGACGAGCAACTTGTAGAGACGCGATATATCGCGTCTCTACAGCAGGATATGTAGCAAGATTTTCGTAAATTGTTAATTTTGCGTAAGATCCTATCCGAAAAATAATTAATCGGTAAAAAATATCTGCGTAGCCTGCGGCAAGCGCAAAGCGCTATATCTGCGGTTAAAACATCTTTAAATCACTTTTCGGATAGACTCTAAGTCCTGCCGATCGCAAAACATCCCGATCAGCTACGAGTCGCTTCTAGTATGCGAGAGAAATAAAAGCGAGTACGAGTCATTTCCTGTCTTTGAACACTAAAACCTTGACTTTCTAGGATTTTGACAACATCTGCTTCACGATGTAGATAAGCACGAGTTGCTTTACTAGGGCCAGGGAAAAAGCTACCAATTTTTTTGAGGATACTTAAAGCACAAGTTTTTGGTGCAAAGCTGAGAATTATGCGAGATTCTGCCATAGCAGCAAGGTGAGAAATCATCTCGGCTGCCTTATCTTGAGGATAGTGGATCAACACATCTAGGCAAATCACCGTGTGGTATTTACCAGTTAAGGCTTCTAAATCCTGCACACTGAAGGTAGGATTGCTAGTGTTACCTAACGCTGCCTCGGCTCTTTCCTTAGCTTCCCCAATCATTTTTTCAGATATATCACTGGCATTAACTTCCGCACCAGCAGAAGCGAGGGGAATACTCAAACTACCAACGCCACAACCTGCATCACAAATAGATAAATCAGCTAAATTTCCATCTGCTTGCAGCCAATTCAACACTTGATCAACTGTTTGCTGATGTCCAGAACGGATATCTAGCTGGACTTTATTAACCTCTCCATCCCCATATATCCGTCGCCAACGGTCAAACCCTGTGGAATTAAAGTATTCTTTAACAACGGTTTTGTCATCAACTGCGTTCATAAAATAATTCTTGTGCTTTTGTAATTGTTCCCAACGGTTAACTACTATACGGCTTAACTACTTCTATAGATATAGGCACTGGTAGGTTAAATATCAGGGAATAACCGTTCCCAAGTTAGTTCTGCGGTTGTTGGATCTAAATGCCAACGTAGTAAAGAATATTGTTGTTGGTGATCTTCAGCAATAAATTGACTAGCAGAAAGGGATGGTAAACCAATAGCGCGTCGTGGTGTTTCCGTTGCTAGTGCGATCGCACTTTCAACTCCACAAATACCCCACTTAACTAAATTCTGCACACCTTCCAATAGCCCTAATGTAGTTCCCGACAACGTACCATCGCTTAAGCGTGCAGTAGCATTTTTAACTTCAATTTGCCTTGTATCCCAAGGATAAACACCATCAGGTAATCCCAAAGGTGCTAAAGCGTCGCTAACCAAAAATATTCCTTGCTCATAATCACTTGCACGTAAAATTAACTCAAGCATGATTGGCGAAACGTGCTGTCCATCAGCAATTATCCCACACTGAACATGAGGATTCATTAACGCCGCTCCTAATAAGCCTGGTTCGCGGTGATGCAATGGTGGCATAGCATTAAAAGCATGAGTCACCATCGTTGCACCTTGTAAAAATGCCTGCTGTGCGAGACTTGTTGTAGCTTGCGAGTGTCCTAAACTAACAGTAATACCCAAAGAACGTAAATAAGGAATTACCTCACCAGTCGCATCTAATTCTGGTGCTAAAGTGATAATTTTTACAATATCTGCATAATCACTTAATACTCGCTTGACATTATCAGTGGTTAGCGGCAATAAAAATTCTGCTGGATGTGCGCCACGTTTTTCTGGGTTTAAAAATGGCCCTTCTAGATGAACTCCGAGAATTTGTGCTGTTGTTGATTTTTGCCCTTGAGGACTGGATACAAAATCTGATATTACTGAGAGCGATCGCACAATATTTTCTACAGAAGTAGTAACCAGCGTTGGTAAAAACCCATCAACTCCCTGTAACCATAACAATTGACAAATTTTCTCTAGCTTGTCGCCATCAGCACAAGTTAAATCTGTAAAAGCTAAACCTAAACCCCCATTAATCTGAAGATCGACCCCACCAAGGGATATCCAATCACCTTGTACATCCAACACTTCCAAATCTGGTGGCGGTATCCTTTGCAACACAGTATCCATTGACAGAATTTTCTCGATTCTGCCCTCACGCATCCAAATTTGCTGTAATCCTTGATAGCCTGGGATTCGAGCATTAATCAGATCAACAGGTAAAGAACTTTTACTATTTGCTACTTGTGTCATTTCTGGCTTAATTTATTACTTAAAATGCGACCCAGTACTTAATCTATGTCTAAGTTGCTCCACATTCAAAAATATATAGCAGTTACCTAGCTCCCAGTCAGCTTTTCTCTTTAATAATGTCTGTATAAGTTTCACCCCTATAACTACAACTTGTCCTCAGCTTTGTGTCTCTAGCCATAAAACCAAAAATATCCCCTCTGACGTTGACACCAGAGGGGGTTACTGATCGAGTTACTTATTTCCGTGACTGATATTGACTAATTTGACGCAGTAGCAACTTTATTAACATACAAGTCAGAGTTCAGCGTTAACCGCAAATCTGCTCTTGGGTCAATTATGATTAAGTTATTCTGTTGCTGGGTGCTAGGAATTTGACCTGTCAAGATACTGCCCAAAATATCTCCGGCATTGATGTTTTGACCAGTGACCCTTCCTAAAATTGCTTGAGCGGCAGCCGTTATAGCAGCAGTTTGCAAAGAACCTGGGTTAACATTAGTCGCCTGCTGCTGACCAGTGATTAGTCCAGAAGTTGCATCAATCTGATCGTAAGATTGATTACCAATAATTAGTGTACGTGCATCAAACCGCATCCCTAAAAATTGATTGCCAGAAGAAAGTGGTGATAGGCGACCTTGAATTTCACTATTTCTGGGAATTAAAATTTCTCCCGCGCTGTTTTTGATATCTTGATCAACAATTAGGGTGAGGTTAGGAATACTTTCATTAGGTGCTACAACTATGCGAGTTTGTTCTCCTCTAACAACAATTGTTTGACCTACTTTGACCCTAAGATTAGCACTCTGATTACTACCACCAGTTGTAGCACCAACAATATATCTGTTGACATTCGTGCTAATATCTAATGCTGGTACTTCTCCTTCATTGACCATCGTTTGATAAAGAAAAGCTGCTACCTCACCACGAGTAGTAGTCTGATTTGGTCGCAATCTATCTATTACAGGATAGTTAACTACCATTTGCTGTTCTGTAGCAGCAGCTATCTTATTACGAGCATATTGAGGAATATCAGCAGCATCTTTATAGGCTCGCAAAATAGTGGTTGTAGAACCTTGGGGATCTATATTCAAACCACTGGTTAAGGTTACTAATGCCTGAACCCTGGGAATCTTCGTATCAGGTGCAAAATTCGTTGTAGTCACACCTGACATAAAACCAGTTTTATAAGCTTTTTGAATTTTACTGTATGCCCAGTGTTTTGTAGAAACATCCTTAAATGTGTATCCCTGTGGGCGCGTTTCTTTATTATCCGGAAAAGCAGCTTGCACAAGTGCAGCAAACTCAGCCCGCGTTACAGCTTGATCTGGTTTAAAAGTGCCATTTTCATATCCACTAATAATATTTCGATCTGCTAACGCTTCAATGAATGGACGCGCCCAATGATTATCAATATCAGAAAAATCTGCTGCTGTTGCTGGAGCAGAAATTATGAAAGGCACAACGGCATTAGCTGTTATTCCTAAAGCTACTAATGCAGCAGTTTTTGATTTAAAACCTGAAAAAACGCTCATTGAACAACTCCTCAAAAATTTGTTAAAAGTTTACACTATGAAAGCTATTTTTTTTACAAAATCACCAATTTCATTTAAAAGGGTGACATTTAATAGTGTTGAATGGTAATATCATTCATTCTTATTTAGGGTAGGCATTCTAGATCAGCTTGCCTTGCTGTTTCTTATGTCGAGATCGGGTAGTGTTAAGTTCCTGATCCTAGAGCAGATTATTAGAGGGTCAAACTCCACATCCATAAATTATTTATCTCAGGTTAAAATTGAAAAATTATTGCTCAGATGTGCATAGTAGAGAGATTACAATCCTCCTTGGAGTCGGGAGGATAATTAGTAGCTTAACTAAACGGCAGGTTTTGAAAATGCCAGGTGCGATCGCGCATTACTCTCTACTAGCTCGATTAAGATAAAAATCTTCCTGAAAACTCAGTTGCAAATCTTTCTTTAGGTCAATAACAATTAAATTATTTTGTCGTTGATTGCGAGTAGGTCGGTTGTTAATTATTGTGGTGACAATTGGTACAGGATTAATTCGATAGCCAGCCAACTTACTAACAATTACTTCTGCTGCAGTAACGGCAGCAGCTTCTCCCAATCTTCTGTAGTTATAAGTCACTGGTTGCCTATCGTTGAGGAGTTGTGAAGTCACATTAATGTTGCCGTATAACCGATTACCAATAATTAGCCGTTCCGATAAAAATTGCACCCCTATAAATGTAGAATCATCATAACGAGATACTAGCTGACCTTGAATTTCACTATTTTTAGGAATTACAACCTCGCCTTGTAAGTTTTTAATATCTTCAGTAATTAGCACGTTGAGAGAGGTTGTTTGCCCAGGCACTAAAGTTAACTTATCTGCACCGCGATAAACAGCTTTGATGATTGTATTTTTTGAAACTTTATATTTTTGAGCAAGTAGCTCCTGATTATTACCGTCATCTCCTTCAGTCTTGCGGAGGTTATTAGGTATAGTATCTACCGACGTATCCAGTGTAGGCTGAGTTTCAGGTTGAACTTGTACAAGGTAATGCCCAACTTGTGTACTTTGAGCAAGTGGCAAAGCGTGATGATTATGAAGATCAGAAAATGTTGTTGCTGTAGCTGGGGTATAAATTACCAACGGTGCAGTAATGCTTGCTGTTATTGCTAAAAAGAGTAATCTTGAACTGTTATTGCTGTTGCTAGATAGGTGAGGACATTCTTTATTATGAAACCTTTGGTAACAAAAGCTTTTAAAAAAGCTTTGGGCTGATAGCTGATAGCTGACTGCTATAAATGACGAATCTCTAAACTGAACCATAAAGACACACCAACTGGGTAAGCTATATTTTGACGTTATAACTGGTTAAAAAGTTCCAATTAAATGTAATAATGACCGATGACTAAGCATAATTTACTATCAGTGAATGCAACTCGGTATCAGCATGAATAAACCACTAATTGGCATTATCATGGGTAGCGATTCCGACTTGCCGACAATGCAAGATGCGATCGCAATTTGTGAAGAATTTAATATTCCCTGTGAAGTCGCAATTGTCTCTGCTCATCGTACACCAGACCGCATGGTGGAATATGCGAAAGTGGCACACGAACGCGGCATTAAAGTAATTATCGCGGGTGCTGGTGGCGCTGCACATCTTCCTGGTATGGTTGCCTCTCTCACTCCCTTACCTGTAATTGGAGTACCAGTGGCGACTCGCAACTTACAAGGCGTTGATTCCCTTTACTCAATTGTGCAAATGCCAGCAGGCATTCCCGTCGCAACTGTCGCTATTGGCAATGCTAAAAATGCTGGTTTACTCGCAGTGCAGATTTTGGCATCCCACCAAAGCGAGTTACTTGCAAGAGTTCAGCAATATCGCCAAAATTTAGCTCAATCCGTATTAGATAAGCAAGCACGCCTTGAACAACTAGGGTATCAGCAATATTTAGCAAATCAGGGTTAGCTTCCTTAACTGTGATTTAATCATCTGTCTAAAGGTATATATCAATGTGGATATTCTTCTAAAGGCAGATGGCTAGCTATATTTTTAGTGTTAATAGAAAATTTGTATTCTCTGATACAGAAATCGAATGTTCAGACATACAAGATTTGGTACATCTACAATACAAAATTTCCTCTTAGTAGTGCCAAAAGTAAGTTTGGCTCCGCTAATTTTATTGATTTACCTCTGTTGCTAGCTGAATGCCATCATTAACCCAATACTGGATTATGTTTAAACAAGGGCTGATGCCAAAGTTGTCTAAAACTAAAAGTAAGCGAACTGACAAGTCAGCGCTTGCGCTATCGCAATTAAATTGGCAGGGTACTGTACGCCGGACTGCCAAAAGTTTTCGGCAATTGCAACTAACAATTAAGCATTTATCACCAAGTTGGCAAGCTTGTCTGCCCATAGCTAGCTTAATTGTGTTGTTTTCAGCTTATGCAGCAGTTGCCCAAGATACTGCCCCAACTGCTCCTAGTATTACAACTACAGACTTAAAGGTAGCAATGGATACCTTATGGGTAGCGATCGCTGCTTTCCTAGTGTTCTTTATGAACGCGGGTTTTTGTATGTTGGAAACTGGCTTTTGTCGTCAGAAAAACGCTGTCAACGTGCTTGCCAAAAACTTGATTGTCTTTGCCCTGGCAACAGTTGCTTTCTGGGCAATTGGTTTTGGCTTAATGTTTGGTGACGGCAATGACTTTATTGGCACCAGTGGATTTTTCCTGAATGGAAGCGATAACAGTCCGGCAACAGGGGATGCTTACCAAGGGATATTCAGTTCTCTTAACTGGACTGGTGTCCCACTAAATGCTAAGTTTTTGTTCCAACTCGTGTTTGCGGGTACTGCTGCCACAATTGTTTCTGGTGCAGTAGCAGAAAGAATCAAGTTTGTTGACTTCCTGATCTTTAGTATTTTACTCGTAGGTATTGCTTACCCCATTAGTGGACACTGGATTTGGGGTGGTGGTTGGTTAGCAGATATGGGTTTCTACGACTTTGCTGGCTCAACGGTCATTCATTCATTTGGTGGTTGGGCAGCACTCATGGGAGCAGCATTTTTAGGCCCTCGGCTTGGTAGATATCAGGATGGTCAAGTTATTGCTATGCCAGGGCATAACATGAGCATTGCCACATTGGGTTGTTTAATTCTGTGGTTAGGTTGGTTTGGCTTCAACCCTGGATCAACAATGGCTGCCGATCCGAATGCGATTACTCACATTGCCTTGACAACTAACATGGCGGGTTCGGCGGGTGCGATCGCAGCTACAATTACAGCTTGGTTGTATCTGGGTAAGCCAGACTTATCCATGATTATCAACGGTGTTTTAGCAGGGTTAGTAGGGGTTACAGCTTCCTGCGCTTACGTGAGTATGACCAGCGCCTTAATTATTGGCTTAATTGCTGGAGTTTTAGTAGTTTTCTCAGTTACCTTCTTCGACAAGCTCAAAATTGACGATCCAGTGGGTGCAACTTCGGTTCACCTTGTCTGTGGGATCTGGGGAACTATAGCAGTTGGTTTATTTAGTGTCGGCCCTGGTGGCTATCCCTGGATGGTTGATTTAGCAGGTAAACCAGTTGGCCCACATGGTTTATTGTTAGGTGGTGGATTCGGAACACTAATTCCTCAGCTAATTGGTATTATCTCTGTAGGCGGTATGACTGTACTTGTGAGTAGCATTTTCTGGTTAGCACTCAAAGCTACATTAGGTATCCGTGTAACTCCAGAAGAAGAGATGGAAGGGTTAGATATTGCGGAACATGGGATGGAAGCCTACAGTGGTTTTAGCAACGAAACAGGCACAGGTGCTTTTGCTGAGGCTGGGATAGACGGAGGCAAAAGTAGTTTCTCAGGTGGAGTTATCTCGTAGCTTTTAGCTGAGATGTTGTACCTATTGCGATCAATCGCTCTTAGTTTTTCAGCTTGAATCTGCATAAATTCACTTTTCAACCCACTAAAGCTTCTAGATCGCTTTAGTGGGTTGGTTTTTATGTCGATCATCTACCGTATGATTTATCTTTATCCAAGTATTTTGTTACTTGTGATACAGAATTGGCATGAATGAATTGGTGCAATCAAATTCATGCCTAAAGTTGCTGGTGTGGAAGGATCGAAACAAGTGTTGAAAAAGGTTTTGCTCGTCGGGGTAATTGCCCTGTGGCTATTAAGTTTCCCTCTTGCGGGTAGCGCCCTAGCTCAAACAGCAGATGAAGTTACGATTGATACTGGTGATACAGCATTTATGTTGATCTCGGCAGCACTTGTGCTGTTAATGACACCAGGGTTAGCATTTTTTTATGGTGGATTAGTGCGATCGCGCAACGTCCTCAATACAATGATGATGAGCCTCATTTTGATGGGGCTGGTAGGGGTTACTTGGGTGTTATGGGGCTATAGTCTGGCTTTTGCACCAATTTCTGTGAGCGGAGATTGTTCAAACCTACCAGACAGTCTTCAACTTAGTGCCAATCCGATCATAGGCAGCTTAAACTGGCTATTTTTAAACAACGTTGCCTTTGATCAACCAGATCCAGTTTGCTACGCCCCAACCATTCCGCATCAATTATTTATGGTGTACCAGATGATGTTCGCCATCATCACACCTGCTCTAATTTCAGGAGCAATAGTTGAGCGGATGAGTTTTAAGGCATTTTTCTGGTTCGTAATCCTTTGGTCTACCTTTATTTATGCTCCCTTGGCTCACTGGGTTTGGGGCAAAGGTTGGATCTTTGCAATGGGGGCATTAGACTTTGCTGGTGGTACAGTAGTCCACATCAGTTCCGGCGTTTCTGCTGTGGTTGCAGCTTGGGTAATTGGGCCTCGCAAAAATTTTATGATTCAACCTGCCGCACCCCATAACGTACCTTATGTACTACTAGGCATTGGTCTATTGTGGTTTGGCTGGTTTGGTTTTAATGCTGGTAGTGCTTTAGGAGCAGGAGCATTAGCAACCGTCGCATTTGTCGCAACAATGGTATCGGCGGCGGCTGGTGGTCTGACTTGGGTAATTGTCGAATGGGGACTAAGAGGTAAGCCAACTGCGATTGGAATTGCTAGTGGATTTTTAGCAGGATTGGTAGGTGTTACCCCAGCAGCAGGATTTGTTACCCCCATTGGAGCAATTTTAATTGGTTCAATCACCTCTCTTTGCTGCTTCTATGCTGTCAGCCTGCGGGCAAAGCTACAGTTTGATGATTCCTTGGATACCTACCCTATTCACGGAGTTGGTGGTACTGTAGGAGCTATTCTGACAGGCATTTTTGCTACTAAAGCTGTTAACGAAGCAGGCAACAATGGCTTGCTGTTTGGTAACCCAGGACTATTAATCCCACAGATAGTTAGTGTAATAGTGACCTATATATTTGCCGCAGTAGGTACTTATGCAATTCTCAAACTTCTAGGATTATTCATGGAGTTACGGGTTCAACCTAACGCTGAGGATCAAGGTTTAGATATCAGTGAACATGGTGAAGAGGGTTATGGGGAGGAGTTTGCCTCTGGATTGAGTTTTATTGATAAAAAGGCGATTTAATCAGTGACTAATTATCATTTATCAGTTATCAAAAGAATGCTGAGTGATAATTGGTAATTGATAATTGATCATTGATTACTATTGTGTTCCCTCGATTGAAACTCTTTCCTACTTGGGCTTTCTTAGCATTAGGTACTAACATCCTTGTAACGACGGTGATTCTGTTGGTTCTACGGAATCACTGGTTGTCCGCAAGCCTTGCACAACAAGTGACGAATTTTACTCCTCAGCCTTGGCATGGGAGTAAAACTTTGGCACAGCCAAGTAAGTTAAAGCAAAATGATTTACCGTTGGGCGGACAGCTAAGTTATAAAGATTGGATTGGTATACTGGGGCGCGAAGCTAAAGCTAAGGCTTCCCAGCAGCCACAACATTTAAGCATCATCGCTGGTGACTCTTTAAGTAGGTGGTTTCCCGACCACCTTTTGCCTCAAGAACGTATTTGGCTAAATCAAGCAATTTCTGGGGAGACTTCTACAGGTTTACTGAGAAGATTGTCTTTATTTGATCAGACTCAGCCAGAAATCATTTTTGTGATGATTGGGGTTAATGATCTACTTCGCGGAGTCCCAGATAATCAGCTTTTAGCGAACCAGCAAGAAATTATGCGTTATTTGCGGCGATCGCATCCCCAATCGCAAATTGTCTTCCAATCAATTTTGCCTCATGCTGGGGCAAGTGCAAGCTGGGAAGGTCGCGATCGCCTACTGAAGTTAAGTAACATTCGCATTCGTGAGCTTAATCGTAAACTAGCTGCGATCGCCTCAACTGAAGGTGTTAGTTATCTCGATCTTTACCCGCTATTTGTTAACGAACAAGGCGATTTGCGCCCAAGCCTGAGTACCGATGGCTTGCATCTCAACTACCAAGGATATATAGTTTGGCGATCGGCGTTGCAAGTTTTTATCCAACTGAAATTACCAGCGCGGTTTTCACATCTTGATAAATTCCTGCCCAGTCCAGCACCTAGTAAGATTAAAGAGAATTAAGCTCTGATTTCGCACAATTTTCTACAGGACGCGGCGCATGGATACGAAAGCTTTTAAAAGATCACTCCACAATTCGGAAAATTACCATCGCAAAGGATTTGGTCACGAAGCAGAAGTGAATGGTGTCCTGAAGTCGGAGTATCAAAGCAATTTAATTCAACAAATTCGAGAAAATAACAATACACTACAACGCGGTGATGTTACTATCCAGTTAGCACAAGCGTTTGGCTTTTGTTGGGGCGTAGAAAGAGCCGTAGCAATGGCTTATGAAACTCGCCAGCATTTCCCTAATGAAGATATCTGGGTAACTAATGAACTGATTCACAATCCTTCTGTAAATCAGCGCTTGGAGGAAATGCTCATCCGCTACGTTCCAGTAGATGCAGGAAAAAAAGACTTTTCTGTAGTTAATCCTGGTGATGTGGTGATCTTACCCGCATTTGGGGCAACTGTTCAGGAAATGCAACTTCTTAACGATAAAGGTTGCAAAATTATTGATACTACCTGTCCTTGGGTTTCTAAAGTTTGGAATACTGTTGAAAAGCATAAGAAAAAAAATTATACATCTATTATTCACGGTAAGTACAAGCACGAAGAAACAGTTGCTACAAGTTCTTTTGCTGGAACTTACTTAATTGTCTTTAATATGGCAGAAGCAGAATATGTTTGCAACTATATTCTTAACGGTGGTAATCGTGATGAATTTATGTCAAAATTCAGCAAAGCTTGCTCAGTTGGGTTTAATCCTGACACTGATTTAGAACGAGTAGGCATTGCTAACCAAACAACAATGTTGAAAACTGAAACTGAGCAGATTGGTAAGCTATTTGAGCATACTATGATGAGAAAGTATAGCCCAGATCAGCTAAATGAGCATTTCCAAAACTTTAACACTATCTGCGATGCTACTCAAGAACGTCAAGATGCGATGTTTGAACTGGTGAAGGAAGATTTAGATTTAATGGTTGTAATTGGTGGATTCAATTCATCTAATACCACTCAGTTACAGCAAATTCCAATTGATAGAAATATTCCTTCTTATCATATTGATAGTGCAATTCGCATTCACCCAGGAAATCGAATTGAGCATAAGCCAATAGGAAAGGATTTAGAAGTAGTAGAAAATTGGCTACCTGAAGGTAAAGTTGTTGTGGGAATTACTTCTGGCGCTTCTACACCAGATAAAGTAGTGGAAGAAGTAATTGAGAAGATTTTTGAATTAAAAGCTGTTGCGGCTGTGGTTTAAAGCTGGTTTGTAAAATATGTGCGATCGCACTGTTACCTTAGTATCAAATTACCATAGGAAAGATGCGATCGCACTTTTTACATTAAATTTGTGTGTCACTTGTGGCGTAATTATTTTATAGTTGTTTGGTGTTAACAAACGGAGAATTTTCCATGTCCAAAGAAATAATTGAAAAAGCGGTTGCTGGCTATTTTGACAATATGGTAGCCATGAACCCCCAAGGCTGGGTAGATAATTTTGCGGAAGACGGAATTGTTTACGATCCAGTCGGTAATCCACCAAGCATTGCACATGAAACTTTTCAAGATTTTTTTGGGATGTTGTCTAGTTTCTTTAAAAGCATGGAAATATCAAAAGACTCAATTTTTATTTCGGCAAATCAGGCAGCAGTTAAATGGACTATGAGAGTAGTTGCTAAAAATGATAAAAATGCCTCTGCTGAAGGTATTAGTATTTTTGAAATTAACGAAGCTGGCAAAATTCAAAAAGTTTCAGCTTATTGGGATGATACTGCTTTAAGATCGCAATTGCAAGGCAGTAAAAATAGTTAGTATTAAGTAAGTAACATCAGCACAAGTATCTCTAATCTAAATAAATGCTATAAATCCTAAATTTTTTACTAAGCTGTCAGTCATTTAAGTTGTAAGCTGTTGTGCATTTAAATTTAACTGTTGATTATTATCAAGTGCTTGTAGTGCAAGCGTCTCGCTCGCTAGCGATATTAAATTTAAATGCGTCTTAGCTTACTGTTGCCCTTAATGGGGGAAGAGGTTACGGGCAAAGGGAAATGTTTATGCTTATACCCTTTTTCCCTTACCCTTTTCCCCCTATAGTTTATATGGCAGGTTAAATGTGGAATAGCTTACCTATTGGCTATTGCCTGTTCGCTATTACTTAGGATTTAAAGCCACTTCCTGCGACTTCTTCACCTTTGATATCCAACCTTTGTGTAATTTCAAAATTTGTGAATAGGGAGTTGTAGTTTCTGATAGTAACTGAAACATTGAGGGTAAAAAGCGTTTTGGAAATAGTTTATGCAGGTTTCTAGCAACAGCTTCTCTCAACATAAACTCAATAAATAATTTTTTAGAGGAGGGGAAAGCATAATCGCTCATTTCTGCTAAAGCGTGAACATCAGCCAGACGACGAGCCGTAAATTGTTCTAGTGCCACTGCTAAATTGTCATCATACTCATCCAAAAGGCTATCAAATACTTGCACATCTTCTAAAGCAGAATTACAACCTTGACCAATGGAAGGCGACACCGCATGGGCTGCATCTCCAATTAATAGCACGCTACCATCATAGTGATAACGATTACAGCGACTTGTTAGTATGCTTGAGACTGGTCTTTTAAGAAAAGCTTCTGCTTCTGAATCTGGAATTAACTGTCCCAATTCTAAAAAATTATCCTGAAAGAATTTTTGGACATCTGCGGTGGTAGAAAGATTAACTACTTGGTTATGCTCTCGCGGAAAGTGAATCACCCCACTCATGTTTCCGTTAACATCATGGAGCATCAACAAAGTTGTAGCATCGTCTAACCTCCAAGTATGGATATAACCTGGTGTCAAATCACCATTTAAGTCTTCTTTGGAAAGGTAAATAGATTTGTAGTCAGATGGCACATACTTTTGCTCAAACTCAAACAATTCTGTATTGAGAAAATGCTCTCTAACAATTGAACGCGCTCCATCAGCACCAATCAACAGGTCATAATCAACGATGAGGTTATTTGACTCACTTGTAGGCATTGCCTCGCTAACATTTTGAAATGTTACTGTCTTGGCGGCTAAATCAACACCTGTGCATTTATGGTTGAAATAAATATTGAGGCGGTTGTTGTCATACTTTTGGGCTAAGGTTTCTAAAAGAGCGATCGCTAAATTAGTACGATCAAGAGCTAGCAACGGCTTTCTTCTGGGGAGTAACCGCGCCTTACCATTGTTACCGTGAGATATCGCCCCTGTAATTTCTAGACTGATTTCTTGCACTGCTGCTTCAATGCCTTCAATCTTCCTCAAGGCAGTCATTCCCCGTTCACTGAGTGTAATCGGATAAGTTCTAGAGTTAGAGAATGAGATTATTCGAGGGTCATTGCGGCGTTCATAAATATCCACTTGGTATTTGTCGCCACGCCGCAACAGGTAGTGAGCCAGCAAAACTCCACTAGGCCCAGCCCCAACAATCACAACTTTGTTAACCATTTTTTTCATTTGGTAAATTTTTGTTGGACAATCGAATCAAAACTATTTCTATTTAAAGATGCTAGTTGGGATAAGCAAATAGCAACAATAAGCTAGGCAACGCTGAATGTAATTAATTTTTCCATAACTATTTGGTTATTTGATTTATACGGAAAAGTAAATAATGTCAAATCAAAATAAACGCTCTCAATGGGATTTTGGCAGGTTTTTCCAAACCTTGGCATATTTTGAAGTTATTCCTTTTTTCGGTTGCCTAAAGCGGTTATTACAAGGTAATGCTAAGGATAACGCCAACAAACCTAATGGAGACAAAAACGTGGGAGTGATACTGGTAGCTGGAGCGACTGGTGGTGTGGGTAAGCGAGTTGTGCGGCGACTAATTGAGCAAGGTTATCAGGTGCGATCACTTGTGAGAGATTCTACCAAAGCTAAAGAAATTTTAGGCGATCGCGTCGAACTAATTGAGGGAGACATCACTATCCCAGAAACCTTGACTCCCGCAGTCATGAAAGACATCCAAGCGGTTATCTGTTGCACAGGTGTAAAAGTCCAACCTGTAGAAGGAGACACACCAGATAGAGCTAAATATTATCAGGGTATCAAGTTTTATCTGCCTGAAGTTGTCGATAGTCCAGAAATCGTAGAATATCAAGGCATAAAAAATTTAGTTGAAACCGCAGCACAATATCTCAAACCAATCACAAAAAAGAATATCTTTGATTTCACTAATCCATCCAATGAATTAAAAGACATTTGGGGTGCTGTCGATGATGTTGTCATGGGTGGAGTAAGTGAAAGTAGCTTCAGACTTAATCACAATACAGCTTTATTTAGTGGTAATGTTTCCACTGACAACTCTGGTGGGTTTGCTTCAGTTAGGACAAAAAACTTTAGCCCAGCTTTTAATTTAAATGGCTATGAAGGAATAGAACTACGAGTTAAAGGAGATGGTAAGCGTTATAAATGCCTTCTGCGTACAGAATCAAAATGGGATGGTGTTGCTTATTCTTATTCCTTTGATACCGCCTACAACGCTTGGATAACTGTTCAAATTCCCTTTAATAAATTAATTCCAGTATTTCGCGCTAAAACATTACCTACTGCTGAACCTATTAATAGCAGCCAGATTTGTGCATTTCAATTAATGCTAAGTAAATTTGAGTATGACGGAGAATTTAACCCGTATTTTGAAGCAGGTATTTTTTCCTTAGAAATTGAATCTATCAAAGCTTATGGAGGTGCAACTAAACCCCAGTTTATTATGATTAGTTCCGCAGGTGTAACTCGCCCAGGTCGTCCTGATATTAATTTAGCAGAAGAACCGCCAGCCGTGAGAATGAACGATCAACTAGGGGGAATACTTACCTGGAAATTACGCGGAGAAGATAGTGTGAGAGACAGTGGTATACCTTACACTATTATCCGACCTTGTGCATTAACTGAAGAACCAGGCGATAAGCAGTTAATTTTTGAGCAAGGAGACAATATCAAAGGAAAAGTTAGCCGAGAAGATATAGCTCAGTTGTGCGTAGAAGTGTTAGAACAACCACAAGCTTGTAATATTACCTTTGAAGTGAAAGAGTCTGAAGATAGCGGTGTTAATAACTGGGATAGTTTATTTACACAATTAAAAAATGATATAACAGTCAGCAGTTAGCTATGATATCAAGTTTGTTGAATCGCTTACAATAAACGTAGGTTGGGTTTCACTTCGTTCTACCCAACATTTACAATGGTTTGTGCATTCGTGGCGCTAGAATGTGACCCAACCTACAATTATAACTAACTCATTAGTCCTGAATTATTAACAAATATGCTAGGTGCGATCGCAGGCGATATAATTGGCTCAATCTACGAATTTGACAATATCACAACTAAAGATTTTCCCTTATTTAGTGATGATTCAGCATTTACAGATGATACAGTTCTCACGGTTGCTGTTGCTGATACTATTTTAACTGACAGCAATTATACTCAGAACTTTAAACAATATTTTCAACGTTATCCTAACCCAAAGGGAAGCTACGGAGGAAGATATTTGCGCTGGGCATTATCTGACAATAGTGAACCATATAATAGTTTTGGAAATGGTTCAGCAATGCGCGTTAGTCCTGTAGGTTTTGCTTTTCAGGATTTAGAGACAGTATTACAGGAAGCGAAACGCAGTGCAGAAGCTACTCACAACCACCCAGAAGGAATAAAAGGCGCTCAAGCAACTGCGTCTGCGATATTTCTAGCACGTACTGGTAATAGTAAAGATGCGATTAAATCTTATATCCAAAATACCTTTGGTTATAACTTAGAACGTACAATTGATCAAATTAGACCTAATTACACATTTGACGTTTCTTGTCAAGGTTCTGTCCCTGAAGCAATTATTGCTTTTTTAGAGTCTACAGACTATGAAGATGCAATTCGCAATGCTGTATCAATAGGTGGCGATAGTGACACAATCGCTTGTATCACAGGTGGTATTGCTCATGCTTTTTATGGCATACCAGATGCGATCGCACAAGAAGCATTATCCCGTCTAGATAAACTTCTTTATGACGTAACTAGAAAATTTATGTCCAAATACGGTATATCTTAAATTTCGATCTCATTTAATTAAATTAACTAATGCTGAAAGTATTTGCAGATCGCGGTGGTACCTTCACAGATATTGTTGCTATTACTAATAATCAGACAATAATAGACAGACTTATAAAATATACTGACCGTTTTTTAATTGTTCCCCTTCCTAATAATAAATGGGTAATCGTATATAAACTACTGTCAGAAAATCCTGAACACTATCAAGATGCAGTTATTCAAGGCATTAGAGATATTATCGGTATTTTCAGCCAAGAAAGTATTCCTAGTGAAGCAATAGAGATAGTAAAAATGGGGACAACAGTAGCAACAAATGCACTGTTAGAAAGAAAAGGCGATCGCGTTCTACTTGTAATTACCAAAGGCTTTAAAGATGCTCTACGAATTGGCTACCAAAATCGTCCGAATATCTTTGCCCGTCAGATAATTTTACCTACAATGCTTTATGAACAAGTCATTGAGGTAGAAGAACGATATGATGCTCATGGGAAAGAATTAATTCCTGTTAATATTGAACAAGTTAGGGAAGATTTACAAACAGCTTTTAACACAGGGATTCGTAGTTGTGCTATTGTTTTTATGCACAGCGATCGCTATCCCTACCACGAACAACAAGTAGCGCAAATCGCCCAAGAAATTGGCTTTACACAAATATCTGTATCCCATCAAGTTAGCCCTTTAATGAAATTAGTTAGCAGAGGGGATACCACCGTGGTTGATGCTTATTTAACTCCTATTCTACGTCGCTACGTCAACCAAGTAACCCGTCAGTTACCAGGAGTCAAATTAATGTTTATGAAATCTGACGGCGGTTTACTTGCATCAGAACAATTTCAAGGAAAAGATAGTATTTTGAGTGGCCCTGCTGGGGGCATTGTTGGTGCAGTCCAAACCAGTAAAAGAGCAGGTTTTGAGTTAGTTATTACCTTTGATATGGGCGGAACAAGTACCGATGTTGCCCATTTTAAAGGAGAGTATGAACGACAACTAGATTCCGAGATTGCTGGCGCACGGATGCGAGTTCCCGTATTAGCTATTAATACCATTGCTGCTGGCGGCGGTTCAATCCTGTTTTTTGATGGTTCTAGTTATCGTGTTGGCCCCGAATCTGCTGGTTCTAAGCCTGGCCCAGCTTGTTACCGACGTGGGGGATTACTAACAGTGACGGATGCCAATGTCATGTTAGGTAAAATTCACCCGCAATATTTTCCTGCTGTTTTTGGAACTGAAGGGAATTTACCTTTAGATCAAGATATTGTTATTCAGAAATTTACCAATTTAGCCCAAAGTATTGCAACTGCCACAGGAAATATTTATAGCCCTGAAAAAGTAGCTGCTGGATTTATTGCGATCGCCGTCGAAAATATGGCAAACGCAATTAAAAAAATCAGCCTGCAACGCGGTTATGATGTCACCCAATATGTCCTTTGTTGTTTTGGAGGTGCAGGGGGACAAGTTGCTTGTTTAATTGCTGATACTTTAGGCATGAAAACAATCTTTCTCCACCCTTACGCAGGAGTTTTATCTGCTTATGGAATGGGATTAGCTGATATCCGTGCAATTAGAGAAGGGGGAGTAGAAAAACCTTTAAACCAAGCATTAATTTCTTCATTACAGCAATTAATGAAGTCTTTGGAAACCCAAGCAAGAAGTGAAATACCCCTTCCCAATTACCCCCAAAGTTTGGGGATAATACCCGATCATGCTAGTGAAGTTGAAAGCGAAGAAGAAATAATCAGAAAAGTTAATTTGAAGTATGATGGTACTAACTCTACATTAAACGTTACTTTTGCCGATAACGTGGCAGTGCTGCGACAAGAATTTGAAGCTGAACACAAATCTCGTTATGGTTTCATTCAATTAGATAAAAATTTAATTGTAGAATCTGCATCAGTAGAAGTAATTCAAAGAATGGAGACTCCACAAGAATCTATAATTACTCGTACCCGTCCTATAAACGAAGCCCCCGCGCCTATTGAAACAGTAAAAATGTTTACTGTTGATAAGTGGCATGATACTCCTGTTTATCGACGGGAAGACTTACAACCAGAAGATACTATCATCGGGACTGCAATCATCGTAGAAAAAATCAGCACGATTGTAGTTGAACCATTATGGAAAGCAAGATTAACTCAACACAACCATTTAATTTTAGAACGTCTTTAGTTTATTCGTAGTAAACACTCTTCGTGCATAAAAATACTCACCCTCGCTACACTAACCTCGACACAGTTTTACAATAAAAAGGCTATCCATTAATGGACTCTCGCATTCAGTCATATTTGCGCTTTGCAGCGAGCCAGCAACGTGACACACAGCAAATCGGGCCGTTCCTTGCGACTTTCAACCGCCATAGCGCCAATCCCTTTCTTAACTATGCCATACCCGACGATGCAGCCACACCGTCGCTCACAGACGTAAACGCCTTAATCGCAGCCTATGAAAGTCGCGGACGAAAGTGTGTTTAAAAAAGCGCTTACTACGATTTTTTAATGAGACAAAAATGTATACAACATCTCAACCCGATCCTATTGGTTTAGAAATCTTCAAAAACCTTTATCAATTTATCGCCGAACAAATGGGGATTGTTCTCCAAAATACGGCTACCTCAGTCAATATTAAAGAAAGATTAGATTTTTCTTGTGCTATTTTTGATTCTTCAGGCTTATTAGTCGCTAATGCCCCCCATATTCCTGTACATTTAGGCTCAATGAGTGAAAGTGTCCGCAGTTTAATTAATGATAAAAGCGACACTATCAAACCAGGAAATGTATATTTATCAAACAATCCTTATAACGGGGGAACACATCTCCCTGATGTAACTGCAATTACTCCTGTTTTTGACACAGAAGGAAAACAAATAATTTTCTATGTGGCTGCGCGTGGACACCAAGCAGATATCGGAGGAATTACACCTGGATCAATGCCTCCGCACAGTACCACAGTAGAAGAAGAAGGAATTTTATTTGATAATTTTCTTTTAGTTGAGCAAGGCAATTTTAGGGAAATACAAACACGGCATCTCCTTTTAAATCATTCCTCTCCTGCACGCAACCCTGACCAAAATATAGCCGATTTTAAAGCCCAAATTGCTGCTAATGAAATGGGAGTTATTGAACTGCATAAGATGGTGTATCAATACACACTCGAAACAGTTCAAGCTTATATGAAATTCGTACAAGACAATGCTGAGTCAGCCGTCAGAAAAGCGATTGATGTTCTCAAAGACGGTTCATTTACTTATGAAATGGATAACGGCGCACACATTCAAGTGAAAGTAACCATTAACCGAGCAAATCGCAGTGCTACAATTGATTTTACAGGTACATCTTTACAACTACATAGTAATTTCAATGCTCCCAAAGCTGTCACTCAAGCAGCAGTTTTATATGTCTTCCGTACCTTAGTCGATGATAATATTCCCCTCAATGCCGGATGTCTTAAACCGTTAGAAATTATTATTCCCTCTGGCTGTATGCTAAACCCAACTTATCCAGCAGCAGTAGTAGCAGGTAATGTAGAGACTTCTCAAACTATTGTCGATGCTTTATATGGCGCTTTGGGTGTAATGGCTGCTTCTCAGGGAACGATGAATAATTTCACCTTTGGGAATGAGCGATATCAATATTATGAAACCATCTGCGGTGGTTCGGGCGCGGGGGATAACTTTGATGGTACTGATGGAGTTCATACCCACATGACTAACTCCCGCTTAACTGATCCAGAAGTTTTAGAAACCCGCTATCCTATACAACTAGAAAGCTTTAGTCTTCGCGCCAATAGTGGTGGTCAAGGAAAACATACAGGCGGTAACGGGGTGATTCGCCGCATCCGGTTTCTAGAACCGATGACAGCTAATATCCTCTCAAATCATCGGATAATTCCTCCGTTTGGGTTACAGGGAGGAAAAGCAGGAAAAATAGGACGCAACTGGATACAACGTCAAGATGGAACCCAAGAAAATTTAAACAGTACAGCAACCGTAGAGATGCAACCAGGGGATGTTTTTGTGATAGAAACTCCAGGGGGAGGAGGATTTGGTAAAATCTCCTAATCTTGGCATCACGAAGGCTGTTGTAATTTATCTGCGTTAATGCGCCTGTAGAAAATCTTAGGACTGAGCAAAAGCTACAGCTAATCATGTTCATAGGTATGCTAAATGCTATTAAGATTAGGGACAAATGAGAATTGAAATGACACTTATTAGCGCTGAACACTCCCGCGATCACGGCATTATTGTTATAGCAATCAATTTATTTGGTATTGCCAAAGCCATACCGTTGAATTTATTGATTAACTGTAGCTATAGAAAAACCGAAGCCTATGAATGTCAACCCGATGCTGCTTATTACATTGGGGAACGGGCTAAACTTGTACCTCAAGGATCTGCTGTAGTAGATTTAGAACAATTTGCGCCGCCTGATTTGGTGATCGAGGTTGCAGATAGTTCCCTGGCTGATGACTTAGGCACAAAGCGATTAATTTATGAAAATATCGGAGTAAGTGAGTATTGGGTAGTAGATGTGCAGAAAAATCAGGTAATTGCATTTGCGATCGCAGATGGTGGAAGTAAGCGCATCACCCAATCACAAGTGTTACCTGGATTACCAATGGCAACTATCGAATCCGCACTACAACGCAGTCGCCAAACAGATCAAACTCATGTAGGCGCTTGGTTATTAACTCAGCTTCAAAATTCCTAACACTGATAACAACAGAATAAAATTGCACTACCCAACCCAAAATCCCAAATTAGGGTCAGGTGGTTGGGTTCAACAGCTTGCTATACTTACCACTGATAGACGGTATTAGATCAACCTTGATTCTTAGACAATGCAGCCAACTGACCCTACCAAATTTACTGAAAAAGCTTGGGATGCGATCGTAAAATCGCAAGATGTAGCTCGTCGCTTCAAAAATCAGCAGCTAGAGGTAGAGCATTTGGCGATCGCACTTCTAGAACAAGATGGACTGGCAACGCGCCTCTTGTCTCGTGCTAGTGTCGATATATCCAGCCTAAAAACTCAACTTGAAGCCTTTGCATCCCGACAACCCAAAGTTGGTCAACTTGACCAACTTTATTTGGGTCGCTCATTGGATGTAATGTTAGATCAAGCTGAAACAGCTAAATCTAGCTGGAAAGATGAATTTATTGCCGTTGAACATTTATTAATCGGCTTGATCGAAGATGAAAGAGTCGGTCGCAAATTAGCCAAAAGCTTTAACCTAGACTTACCAAAGCTAGAAACTATTATTAAGGATGTTCGGGGTAGCCAAAAAGTTACCGATCAAAATCCCGAAGCACGCTACGAAGCTTTAGAAAAGTATGGGCGCGATCTTACAGAACAAGCTAAAGCTGGCAAAATTGACCCTGTAATTGGACGAGATGAAGAAATTCGCCGTGTAGTACAAGTATTATCCCGTCGCTCAAAAAATAACCCTGTATTAATTGGGGAACCTGGAGTTGGTAAAACCGCAATAATTGAAGGATTAGCCCAACGTATTGTTAAAGGCGATGTACCTGAATCCTTAAAAAACCGCAAATTGATCGCCTTAGATATGGGCAGTTTAATTGCTGGCGCTAAATATCGCGGAGAATTTGAAGATAGACTGCGGGCAGTATTACGAGAAGTTACTCATTCAGATGGTCAAATTGTCTTATTTATAGATGAATTACACACCGTCGTTGGTGCTGGTGCGCCTCAAGGCGCAATGGATGCAAGTAACTTACTCAAACCCATGTTAGCGCGGGGTGAATTGCGTTGTATGGGCGCAACCACCTTAGATGAGTTCCGCAAACATATTGAAAAAGATGCCGCTTTAGAACGCAGATTTCAACAAGTTTACGTTAAGGAACCAACTGTAGAAGATACTATTTCTATACTGCGAGGATTGAAAGAACGCTACGAAGTTCATCACGGCGTGAAAATTACTGATTCTGCCTTGGTTGCTGCTGCGACTCTTTCTAATCGCTACATTTCAGATCGCTTTTTACCAGATAAAGCGATTGACTTGGTAGATGAAGCTGCTGCCAAGTTGAAAATGGAAATTACTTCCAAACCTGCGGAACTAGAAGCAATTGATCGGCGGTTGATGCAGCTAGAGATGGAAAAACTATCTTTAGCAGGAGAAAGCGATCGTACTGCTGTTACTACCGTTTATAGTTCATCGCGGGAACGTTTAGAACGCATTGAACACGAAATTGCGATTTTACGGGACAAACAAGAACAATTTAACTCTAAATGGCAAGGTGAAAAGCAACTTTTAGATGCCATCAATGCCATGAAGGAGGAAGAAGACCAGCTTAAGGTACAAATTGAACAAGCAGAACGTGCATACGATTTAAATAAAGCTGCTCAACTTAAGTATGGGCGATTAGAAGGTGTGCAGCGCGATCGCGAAGCTAAAGAAGCTCAACTTTTAGAAATTCAAACAGGTGGTTCTGCTTTATTACGCGAACAAGTATCCGAAGCAGATATTGCAGAAATTGTCGCTAAGTGGACAGGTATCCCCGTTAACCGTTTACTAGAATCAGAACGCCAAAAACTTCTCCAACTAGAATCCCACCTACATCAACGGGTAATCGGTCAACAAGAAGCCGTTGCCGCCGTCTCTGCGGCTATTCGTCGCGCCCGCGCTGGGATGAAAGATCCCGGTCGTCCTATAGGTTCATTCCTATTCATGGGGCCAACAGGGGTAGGTAAAACAGAACTTGCCCGCGCCTTAGCACAGTTCCTCTTTGATAGTGAGGACGCTTTAGTGCGAATTGATATGTCCGAATATATGGAAAAACACGCCGTTTCTAGGTTAGTCGGCGCACCTCCAGGGTATGTCGGTTATGAAGAAGGCGGTCAACTTTCCGAAGCAATACGTCGTCGCCCCTACTCGGTTGTGCTTTTAGACGAAGTTGAAAAAGCGCATCCTGATGTCTTCAACATTCTGTTGCAAGTATTAGATGATGGCAGAATTACAGATTCCCAAGGCAGAACTGTTGATTTTCGCAATACCGTAATAGTAATGACCAGTAATATTGGCAGTGACCATATACTGAATATTTCTGGTGATGATTCTCAATATGATGAGATGCAAAAGCGAGTCACAGATGCGTTGCGATCGCACTTCCGCCCCGAATTTCTCAACCGCGTTGACGACTTGATCATCTTCCACACCCTGAACCGTAGCGAACTAAGTCAAATCGTTAACATTCAAATCAAGCGGATAGAACAACTGTTAGCTGACCAAAAAATCAAAATAGAACTATCCCCAACAGCCCAAACCCACCTAGCAGAAGCGGGTTACGATCCAGTTTATGGGGCAAGACCTTTAAAACGAGCCATTCAAAGGGAACTTCAAAACCCCATTGCTACCAAAATTCTCGAAAATAGCTTTATAGAAGGAGATACAATTTTGGTTGATTGTGCAGATGGTACTCTCGCATTCAGCAAAAAAGCGGCAATTACCCTACCAGAAGTTCAAATTGTCTCAATATAGATGATTCACGCGTATTGTAAGGAGAATAAATAATGACAAAAGAACAACCTGGAGTAACAGTATGGTTCACAGGCTTAAGCGGTGCAGGAAAAACTACTATTACTAGAGCATTAGAGACTGAACTGCGATCGCGTCAATGTAAAATAGAAGTCCTTGATGGAGACTTAATCCGCGAAAACTTAACTAAAGGCTTAGGTTTTAGCAAAGAAGATCGAGACGAAAATATTCGCCGTATTGGTTTTGTAGCGCACCTATTAACTAGAAATGGCGTAATAGTATTAGTATCAGCCATCTCGCCATATAATCAAATGCGAGAAGAAGTGCGTCATCGTATTGGTAACTTTATTGAAGTTTACGTGAATGCGCCTTTAGCAATTTGTGAACAGCGCGATGTCAAAGGATTATACAAAAAAGCGCGTGCTGGACAGATTAAAAACTTTACTGGTATTGATGATCCCTATGAAGTTCCGCTTAACCCTGATGTAGAATGCCATACAGATTTAGAGACGATAGAACAAAGTGTATCGAATGTTGTTGCTAAACTCGAAGAGTTAGGTTACTTACCTACAGTTGCAGCAGTTAGCAGCAATTAATAAATCAGCATTGACACACATACTAAAATAGTAACCCCGTAAATTTCTTTTTCACATTTATAAAGCTAATTAGGATTCAAATAATTAGTATGAGAGTATATTAAAGGAATCAGAAAAAGCAATGGAACGTGGTTTACTCTGGCTACCTCTGCTCTTCACATTTATTGGGTTAGCATGGTCAGGTTGGAATGAATATCAAAAAGTTGAAGCTTATCGTAGTTGGGCATCCCAATTTGACCAAGCCAAGTATGATATATATGCAGTTTTAGGTCAAAAAGGCAGTGAATTAACCTGGGGCAAGCCTACCAGAAAAGGAATAATTGATTTACAAAATTTTTCTCTTAACAATGTCCAAACTATTCAGCTTTTAGTAAATAATCAAGTAGTGAATTTAGCAGCACTTCCTGACAAAGGCAATAATATTTTTTTGGAAGTTATATTTTTAGAATCTAAGGATTATACTAAAATTCCTTTTACCGAAGTTTATTTGGCAGCTAAATGGGCAAAATACCTACAGCAAGAATTAGAGCGTTGCCAACAATCAACAACTAATTAATAAGCTTATTAGATAACTTATTGGGGTATGTGCGGAATTAGTGTGCAAATGTTCATAAAAGAACATTTATTATCTCTCTCCCTGCTTGTTCTGCTTCCCCTGAAGAGTGAAAATACAGTAAAAACGGAAGAAGCATTTATTTTATGCAACACCCTAAATAAGTGATGTATCGGTAAGGCTATAGCTTTTTACCGTTAGCAATTCTATAAGACCACAAATTTTTGCCCCCAATTTTGCAAATATAAGATTGTTTGCCACAACGATCGCAACTTTGACGATATCAAGACAAAATTCACTACGAAGCAACATGGCTGGAACAGCAAAAGAGATTAGTGCCACAGGCTGCCTAGTTCTCATCTTCCCAATCGCGTTTTTGCTTGCCTTTATATTCGTCGCTTGGCCAGTACTACTTTTCCTAGTATTGCTAGGCGTTACTTTAAAGCTTTGGCAAGAATATCAATGGCAACAGTTAATCCAAAAAGTCAATCCATTTTTTCAACAGCTACTCAAGGAGAACCAAGGCGCGATTACAGTAACCGACTTAGCGCTGAAAGCCAACGTCTCTGGTACAGTAGCGAAACATTACTTGAATTCAAAAGCACAAGAATTTGGCGCTCGTGCTTTTGAATATGCAGACCGAGGCATAGTGTATTACTTTATAACTGCTAGTACTCTAGGTAGTTTATTGGATCAGAGTGAACCAAGCAGCCTTGACCAGCGCAAACCCGTCAAACTTAGCACTCCTATTACAAAAATAGGGGAAACTGAACCACCCACCCTAGAGCAAGTCAAACAGATCGCATCTAGCACTTTTGTTAAAATTGAAAGCAATAAACCGTCCGTCAGAACTAATAACGAACCTATTAGATCTAGCACTCTAGGTAAAATCTTCGACGACAGCGAACCGGATTACGCAGAATCAAACCAACTATCTCAAGATTATGCCTCACCATCTCAAACAGAGAAACAGCCATTTGCACAATCCCAAAGCGATCAACAGCAAGAAGTAGCCAAACCCATTGAAACACAGGTTACTCCTGAATCTTTGATTCAATCAGAACTAGCCAAACGACTTGATGTTCATTCCAGCACAATCTTGAAACGCAGATCCGAGCGAGACTTTTCAGAATGGAGCCGCAGTCGAGATCCAGAAGGAATTGCTTGGAAATACTCAGCTAGGAAAAAGCTGTTTTTTCCACAGTCATAAAACTTACGCAGAACATAGTAAGGGTTAGTTAACCTAGCCCTTACTATGTTCTAAATTAACCAATTTTGGCGTAAGACATAAGCCATAAAAATCACAGTGATGGTGCGATCGCGCTTTATGTGTGTATACTCTACACTTGGCTAAATTAGGAATTGTTTTCCATAGAGCAAGCTTTTAGCCTGCTCTATTCACGGCTAGGGCGATTCTATATCTTTGCCAATTGTTTTACACCAAGGAGTTATTATCCCTTGATGCTAAGTTTTCTCAAGATAAATGCGCTCTCACCTTAAATATCAATAATTACTACTGAATCCGATCAATAATGCCACAATTGCATAAAAATTCTATAAGAGAAGACTTCAGGATTGGTTGCAAGAATATATGCCATCCGCCTCAAACTGCTCATCCTCTAAATTTGTTATATCTTCATGTTTCCATCGCTAAATAAGCAATCAATCCCTTGGTTCACTATTACCATTACTGGTATTTTTATCCTTTCGGTTAGCTTACGCTTTTGGGGCTTAGGTCGCTTTAACACCCTAGTATTTGATGAAGTTTACTACGCTAAATTTGCCAACAACTACTTAACACGAACACCCTTTTTTAACGCTCATCCGCCTCTGAGTCAATATATAATTGCGATCGGCATCTGGTTGGGTAGTCACTTTCCCTTTGGAAACGATACTGTCAATGGCTTAACAGGCTCCCTGCGTTCCCCTATTAGTTACCGTTGGATTAATGCTCTGACAGGTTCATTTATACCTTTAGTAGTTGCTGGGATTGCCTACCAATTAACTCACCGACGTAGCTATGCACTGATTGCCGCTTTATTTGCCGCCGCCGACGGCTTATTCTTAGTGGAATCTCGTTATGCCCTAAATAATATCTACCTAGTCATTTTGGGATTATTGGGGCAGTGGTACTTTTTATTAGCACTCAGCAATAAAGGATACAAGCGTTGGCTCTGGTTAGCTTTCGCTGGTGTTTGGTTTGGCGCATCAGCTTCTATTAAATGGAATGGCTTGTGGTTTATGCTCGGTGCTTATATGCTTTGGGGATCAGCCTGGTTAATGCGTTGGGCAAGATTAGCAAATAAAGGTCAGGATTCAACCGCCAGCAATCAAGATGCACAAAATGCAACTTTAAGCAATAAAAAGATGCCCTGGCAAAACCTCACCCAACTCAACTTGCTACACATAATTGTAAATTTAGCCATTATCCCAGTTTTAATTTATAGCCTCATCTGGATTCCTCACTTAAAGCTGAATCCTACTCCTGATTTCTGGGCTATGCAAAACGAAATTTTGCACTACCACGAACGAATTGGCAATGGCCCTAAAGTCCATCCATATTGCTCTAATTGGTACACTTGGCCCTTAATGCTGCGACCAATTGCTTACTTTTACGAAAAGGCTCCCAGCGCCACTGAAATACCGCCACTTTTACCACCTTTACCCCCAGGTGCAGGCAAAGTAATTTTTGACGTTCATGCAATCGGAAACCCTATTTTGTGGTGGCTATCGACAGCAGCAATATTAATCCTTATAGTGCAGTTTGTTCACACTTTACTGCAAGGAAGAGGTTGGAAATATCCTCTAAAACCTTCAAATGGAATTGGACTTTATCTAATAATTAACTATGCTGCTAACTTGCTTCCTTGGGTGAGCGTAACACGCTGCACATTTATTTATCACTACATGGGATCTTCAATTTTCGCTACTTTAGCCCTTGCCTGGATAATTGAGCAATGGTTGTACAGTCCTAAGCCCATCCTTAGAGGAACTGGTGTGACAGTAATATTTTTAGTACTGTTGGCTTTTGTATTTTGGATGCCAATTTATTTAGGTCTTCCTCTTGATCAACAAGCTTATCAAATCAGGATGTGGTTACAGTCTTGGATTTAAGTAAATCAACATAATTAAATCATAAAACCAAAGTCCTCTCCCAACAAACACTCCTTAAGGCTGGGGGTGCAATTGTCGTTTGAGGTTTAATTATGTTGACTTACTTAAAACAAAGTTATGAGTATGAGGTTTTTCGTAAATTTGTTTAATTAGGAGTTTTATAACGTTTAACTTACTTGGAAATAGCAATCAAAAAATTGTTCTTGTTAAACAGGCAGATGAGACACCGCCCCTAAAAAATTAGATTTTTTTAAACAAAACACGATAGACAGGTTCCCCACGCTCAAGGGTGTATATTTCCCTTTCGGTAGGAACTGGCATAGGGTTAGTTGCTAACCACGCATCATTACCATGTTTTTGAAAAGCAGGATGAGAATCAAAGCGATGGCGCATTTCCACCGCCACTTCCTCAACATCTGACTGGAGAAACACTTCACCTTCAGAAGCCAGATAAGTTGCAAGAGTTTCTATCAGTTCTAATTGCACAACTCGTCTTTTAGTGTGTCGATTCTTGAACCAAGGGTCAGGAAACTGAATACTTACACGCTGCAACGTCCCCCTTGGGAATGATTTTAGTAAACCAGATAATGAGTTGTTGATATTGCAAAACAAATAATGCAAATTCCTTAATCGTAATTGCTCCCGCTGGGCATTTGCCTCTTTTACCAAAGGTTCTCGAATTTCCACCCCCAGAAAATTCCAATCTGGTTGTAAATCAGCCATTTTCATGAGAAAATTTCCTCTAGCGCAACCAATATCCAAATGTAGCGGCATTAAAGCAGCATAAACTTTCTCCCACTCTGGAGGAGTAATGGGTGCTTGATACTTTTGACTGAGAGGATTAACGTGTTGGCGTACACGAACCTTGGCCAAACTTTGACACTCCTTTTATTACAAAATGCTATCCAACAAAAGTTTTGCTCAGGTCTGAGCGTTAAATCCAAAAACCTCTTTACTATAAGCTAGTAAAGAGGTTTTTGTTTTTTAACAAATAGAACCTGGCACAGAGCGATTGTCCCGTGGGGCGACCCCCAAAGTATCGTAGCCGCTGAGGCGTTTCACAACCGAGTTCGAGAAGGGATCGGAGTGGTACCACCGCGCAATGAGCACCAGGAAAGAAGTTGAGGAAAAG